>NZ_JAHBDJ010000015.1:0-99957 GCF_019956375.1 Pseudomonas sp. GL-R-19
GTGGACGAGTCGGTGCAGATCTATAACAACGAGCGGCCTCATCTGTCGCTGAAATACAAAACGCCCGATGCGGTGCATCGGGCGTTTTGAGGCTGAAACAGGTGTAAACCTATTTCAGGACTAGACAGCGGACCGCGTATCAATCGTCGTGCAGCAATCCTGAACTGTATTCGCCGAAGCTATTGCCGAGCGCGCTGCCATGGAAATTCATCTTGGCGGCATTGCTGTTGGTCGGACCCGGGCCAAAGCCAGCCGGCTGCACCGAGTCGGTCGAATAATCGCTATGGGAGCTCACACCGGAACAGGCGCTCAACAGCAAAGCACCGGCGATCAGCGAGACTTTGACAAGGTTTGCGATCATTTTTTTATTCCTGTGAGTTGAGGCGCGGGGACATGACCTTTGGTGGTCATCCTATGCCTCACTTCAACGACACATCATGAAACTTTTCGGCAAGTCAGCGTTGGTTCAGGCAATGCGATGTCTTAAAAAACGGTGCCACTGCTCAAAAAGAGCAGCGTCCTACACGACATCAGGAATTGTCCGTACACTCCGCCATTGCTGCGCCTTTGCCACGAGTCCTATAGTCCGACCCACGCCCTCACGGCGTGTCGGGTTTGGCGACTCGATTGCAATTGAACTGAAGTCTTCGACCATTTCGGAGCGCTTCGGAACGCACCTAGCTGCCTGTTTTATGGTGGCTGTGCGCGGGAGACCTCAGGGTCTGCCGGTTTCTCCATTGCCCGGTTCGCCAACCCGCGTACGGCTACCACCCTCTCGTTTTGGCGACGATTGAGTGATAGCTCTCATGAACTAATGGAGCTTCACTTATGAATGAGTACATCGCTTTAACCAGCAATGCCGATGACCTGCCCTCGCTGTTCGTCAACACCACACAACCTCTGCATTCACTGTTCAGCACCGCCAGCTACAGAATTCGAGCTGTGACGCAGATTCTTGAAAATCTTGCAATGCGTGGTGATATCACCAGCGATACGGTGGTTCTCAGCGACTTTGCGTTGTTGTGCTGCGTGCCATTGCGCGATGGTTGTGATGTGTTGGATGTGATTGCACGGCGGATGGATTCAGAGCCGTCCTGAAATCAGGAGGGGCGTTCTACTTGGGCGCCCCTTTGTAACGGTGTCCGCGTATCAATCGTCGTGCAGCAATCCTGAACTGTATTCGCCGAAGCTATTGCCGAGCGCGCTGCCATGGAAATTCATCTTGGCGGCATTGCTGTTGGTTGGCCCCGGGCCAAAGCCGGCCGGCTGCACTGAGTCGGTCGAATAATCGCTATGGGAGCTCACACCCGAACAGGCGCTCAACAGCAAAGCACCGGCTATCAGCGAGACTTTGACGAAGTTTGCGATCATTTTTCAGATTCCTGTGGGTTGAGGCGCAGGGGAAATAACATATGGCCATCAGCCTACGCCTCGTCTGTGCCGGACAACATGAAACTTTGTGGGGCGACAGCGTTGGCTCAGGAACCGTGTGCTCCTGGCGATATCTCACTCCCACTGCCTTGCGGATCGACATTGTCCAAAGCTCGATTCACCAACAACTCCCCCACCACCGCCAGTTGCTGAATCGACAACGCCAAACTGCGGGTTGAACCTTCGAGCTTGCAAGCCAGGTCAGTGGTCAAGACGTTCAACGAGGCGAGAGTTTCGCAGGCGTGACACAGGAGCGTTTCAGTGTCGACGTTGGGAAGAATGGTGAACACATGGCAGACGGGATCAGCGTGATTCGGGTTTCGCAGGCGTTTGCTGACCACCCGCTGAGAGTCAGCGGATAGTTGAGGAAGATCGAGAGAATCGGAAGCCATTGCGGTTTCCGGAGGGTCAGGCGTGATCTTTTTCATCATTTTCGTTCCTAGAATTAACCAAAGGAACTGCCAGCATCACTTCCACATGATGGGGTGGCAGCTGTGCACGGGTGTGGAAGACCGGGGATCTAGGAACCCGACGCACCCGAAAGTGCCCCGCGCACAGCCGCCATAATTTAACAGCAGACATGAAAAAAGCGCCTGCTTAAATTTAGGTGGCGCCCTGTGCGCCTAGATCTTGTGAAGGGCTTCCACACCCTTGTCGCTGAATTTGCAGCGACGAAGGGAGGTTAGCCGGGTGATCAGTGGGAGGGCAATATGGGCAATGGGGACGCGACTTGAGGGAAATTTCCTACTTTTTCGTGATGTTATCAACGCAATACCCAGCACCTGCCCAATCGTCCTGAGGCATGCCCAAGCTCCATCAGCCCATTCCTGATAAACTCCCTCACCTCCCAGCCTCACCGATTCCAGATCCCTCATGTCCGTAACCACCGCCACACCCGCCCCACTCTCCCGCCGTTTCTCCGTCGCGCCGATGATGGATTGGACAGATAGACACTGCCGCTTCTTCCTGCGCCTATTGTCGAAAAACGCCCTGCTCTACACCGAAATGGTCACCACCGGCGCCCTGCTTAACGGCGACCACGACCGCTTCCTGCGCCACAACGAAGCCGAGCACCCGCTGGCCCTGCAACTCGGCGGCAGTGTGCCGCTGGACCTGGCCGCGTGCGCGCGGATGGCGCAGGAGCACGGTTACGACGAAGTGAACCTGAATGTCGGCTGCCCGAGTGATCGGGTGCAGAACAACATGATCGGCGCGTGCCTGATGGGGCATCCGCAGTTGGTGGCCGATTGTGTGAAGGCGATGCGTGATGCGGTGTCGATTCCGGTGACGGTCAAGCACCGTATCGGGATCAACGGGCGCGACAGTTACGAAGAACTGTGTGATTTCGTCGGTACGGTTCGCGAGGCCGGCTGCACCAGTTTTACCGTGCACGCGCGGATCGCGATTCTGGAGGGATTGTCGCCAAAGGAGAACCGGGACATCCCGCCTCTGCGTTATGACGTAGCGGCGCGGTTGAAGGCGGACTTTCCGGAGCTGGAGATTATCCTGAACGGCGGGATCAAGACGCTGGAGGCCTGCCACGAGCATTTGCAGACGTTCGACGGCGTGATGCTGGGCCGTGAGGCGTATCACAACCCTTATGTGATGGCCGAGGTGGATCAGCAGCTGTTCGCCAGCACGGCGCCGGTGATCAGCCGGGCTGAGGCGCTGTCGCAGTTGCGTCCTTATATAGCGGCGCACATCGCTGCAGGCGGCTCGATGCACCACATCACCCGACATGTACTGGGCCTGGGCACCGGGTTCCCGGGGGCTCGCAAGTTTCGGCAGTTATTGTCGGTGGACATTCACAAGGCCAAAGAGCCATTGGCGTTGCTGGATCAAGCGGCGGAGCTGCTTGAGGGGCGTTAACGGTTAGCCGCTTCCCTGCGACCAGGCTGCATGTCCCGCAGCCTGGTGCGAGTGTCAGTGCGCTGCAGCCCCGCTCCAGTCAACCCAACCGAATACCCACGTTGCCAGAATCAGCAAACCGAATCCGATCCGGTACCAGGCGAACACGGCGTAACTGTGGGCGGCGATAAACTTGAGCAAACCACGCACGGCGATCATGGCGAAAAAGAACGCCGTCACGAAACCCAGCGCAAACACCGGCAAGTCACTGGCCAGGAACAGATCCCGATACTTATAGCCTGAATACACGGCGGCACCGACCATGGTCGGCATCGCCAGAAAGAACGAAAACTCCGTGGCAGCCTTGCGCGACAGGCCAAACAGTAACCCACCGATAATGGTCGACCCAGAGCGCGAGGTGCCCGGAATCATCGCCAGGCATTGCACGAAACCGACCTTGAGGGCGTCGGTCCAGCGCATGTCGTCAACATGGTCGACAGACACCACATGTCTGCGCTGCTCGGCCCACAACATGATGATGCCACCCACCACTAATGCCACTGCAACAGTGATTGGATTAAACAGATACTCATGGATCTTATCGGCGAACAACACCCCCAAGACCACTGCCGGAAGAAAACCGATTAACAGATTCAAGGTGAAACGTTGTGCATTGCGTTGGGTCGGCAAGCCGGTAACGATCTCGAGAATCTTGCGGCGGAACTCCCAGACAACCGCCAGGATCGCGCCCAATTGAATGATGATGTTGAAGGCCATGGCTCGCTCGCCGCCAAAGCCCAGCAAGTCCGCGACGATAATCTGGTGCCCTGTACTTGATATCGGCAAGAACTCCGTCAGACCTTCGACCATCCCTAAAATCAACACTGTGATGGTTGTCCAAAGATCCATTAAGCCCCCTCAACGACAAATACCCATGCATCGACTTCGCACTAATTCAACGCCAACACGATAGTAAAGCGCATCAGGCCGATTAATAAAACTCAATGTTATGAAATGTCCATGGGCGACACCACCAATACCAACGTTAGATAACGGTTAATATTCGAGAGTGCCGAGCCAGACAAGAGCAAAAAATCGCACTTGAAACCACAAAACCCTACCGCCTCATGACGCCCAAACAAAAAAAGTCAGGTGGCTGAAACTTTACCGACATGCACGGTCATATGGCTGCGAAAATACGGGGCATTGGACCAATAGATGGCACAATGCCATGCCCCATCAACCCCACGAGATTGCCATCGGTCATTAGGCACCTCGAACCACCGGTGGGCAAACGATCACGTCAGAATCACCGGCAATGTTAAAAAAACGAGACGGCCGTCTGAAAAAACAGTGAAATGTTACCAATTGTCAGTCACAAGCGAGAATTGGTGCTTTAACATTCGAATGCCAGCACCTATCCGAGTCAAAGCATGATGCTTACAGGGAAATTAACGACTACAGGCCACAGCGACGTGAAGGAGGAGACAGGTGTTCTCACCATTGGGCGAACCCATACGCTAGCTGAGGGCTTTAGGGAATTAGTCGCAAGCCACGTAGGCAAGGATATTGCCGTTGATGCAATGTGCTATAGCAACTCATTCAAAAGAAACAAGAATTCCAATTCATACCGTGCAATTTTTATCGTAATCGACAGCCCTCAGGCGTTTGTTGAGAGCCTCACCCTGGTAGAAAACATTCGCGCCGAAAATCTGGCGTCAATAATTTTCATCGCTATCACCGGTAGAGGCACCTACAACAAGATGAAATATTATCTTGCCGGGGCCGACTACTGTATTAATTGCGACACTTTTGCAGACGAAAATACCGATGCACTGTCGGAGTTTTTCAGCAGTCCAGAATGGCAAAAAAAGCATAACCTGCTTTTGGACCCCACCCGCATGTGCCTGATTGGCGACTATAAAAAGCTGGACGTATCGTTTGCGGAAATGAAAATTCTCGAGGCTTTCTCTCAAACGAAGAACCAGATATTGAGCCATGATGAAATCGCCAGAATCATGGGGCTGAATATAAATTTTTATGACCCAAGAGCCTTGGAAAAGTCGATCAGTCGCCTTCGCGGCAAAATAAAAGGCATGTATGGCAGCAACGCCATTCAAAGTATTCGTGGGCATGGATATCGTTTAATCAGGGGTCTGATCTCGACAACCTGATTCTTAATGTAAAAGGGAGTTTCTGTATTATGAACGCAACAGGGAGCGTGCGACTCTACGGTCACGCAGAGCATTACCTGTCTCGACAATTGATTCTCACTCGGGATGACTGCCCGTTTGGCAGCGAGATCAGAATACATTTTGACGACTCCGCCTGCGCGTCCCGCGCGCCAGAAGCGCATCAGATGAGTGGGATCTACAGTGAAGTACTGATGCAGACCAGGCTGATTGCCTTCTCGCTGAAAGATCACAACACCACCAACGGAAACAAATACCTGAGCCGTAGATTTGTTTGCGTAGGACAGTCAGATCTCGCCAGCTCTGCACTCACGGAAGAGCTGATACAGTCCGGCGCTGCTCTGCGCGAATTTGGCCAGACACTGGTTGTCGCGCTCAACGAGCTCCCCCTGTCGGCTATCAGCTTCGCAGAAAAAAAGAAAATCCTTCACAACGTATATCTGTTGAAAGATCACGGCATAGAAATCGCGCTCGACGACTACAACATCGACGATGAAAGTACCGAAATCTTTACCACCCTGAATCTATTCGACTATATAAAGATCTCCACCGCCTCTCTGGACTTGAGCCTCAAGCTCAGTGGCAACCCAGAGTTATTCAATCGTCTCCACGAACGTATGACCATGCTCACTCACAACACAAAAGTCTCGTTTATAGCGGACAGAGTCGAGCATGCTGCTAGCCATATACTGGCACGTGCACTGCCCTTTGATTACTTTCAAGGGAGTCACTACTCCCCTGCAGACAACCTTTAAACCAAATTCAAGACGTGCAACTAAGGAGAGAGCCATGGATAGCAGCACAAACCTCCCAAGAAAATACTTTGTCGTGGTTACACACAACCCCGCACTGCAACTGGAGCTTGAGGCATTACTGTCCAGCAAGCGATACAACAGTTACGGCACGTCACAGGCAAAAATGTTTTTTGAAGGCGTTGCCCCGCCAGCTTCTGCCCCCAAGCTTATGGAAATTATTTCCCCGCAAATGGCCAGAATGCTTCCGCCGGTGATCAAGCACGATACCCAGCGCATCCTTTCGACGTTCAAGTCCGAATGGCAAACCGCCCTAACCGTAACAAAGTTTACGCACTTCACATCAACCGCAGACAGCGCCAGGGATGACGCCAGGGAATTCGTTTCCCAGCCAGCCAAACCGCACACTCCAGCGGCTGAAACCTGGAGACTGAGCGACAGCAGTGGCGCGCTGATCAAGGATGACGTGGAAATTGTCTTGACTGGCCTGGAGGCCGCGCTGCTTAAAAAAATGCTGCACCATGAAGATCGCGTGGTCAGCAAGGACGACCTTATCCGCAGCATCGGCAGAGAACCTGAACAATATCGGGGTCTCGAAATGTGCCTGAGTCGACTGCAGGAAAAATTTAAAAAAGCCAGTCATGGCGAGCGCCTTTTTCGTGCAGTGAGAAATCGTGGGTACTGCGTGATACAAAAAATCGTACGCGTAAAAATCTAGTCTGAGAAATTCAGATTCACGCCTCGGCAGTGCAATACAACAATAATAGAGCACGCCAACTTATCCTCCCCCGCCTCCTCTATACAGTCGCGTTAAAAAGCTGAAGCCAGACCATTTCTAACGCCATTCTCACCCAGACATATCAACCAGATACATCACCCGCTCGTTAAAAGTCGTCAGACAGTGCCCGCACCAATAATTTAACCTATGAACTGATGACAGCGCCGCCCGTGTGGCGTTTCGGTCGTCAATGCATCGCAATCTAACATGAACAACAACTCTTACCGCATTGATTTTGGCTCTTGATTGTCGAAACACGAATGGACGTATTTTGGGGATATCGTATGGTTAACAATCTTCGTATCAATCGAAATACCACCCTCAAAGGACTGACCTTCTGGGGACAGTGGGCACTGGGTCAGGGCTTTGTTGTCGCCCTGTTACTTCTATTGGTTTATTACCAGACTGGAACGGTAGAGTTCTACTATCGAGTATGCGCAACGCTTACCGTGCTTGCATCGGTTCCGGCCTATACATGGTGCGGCGCCTATGCAAAAAAGGACAATTACCTGGAAGGGTTGATAAGACTGCTGATGGGTTGGTCAATGACACTGGCAGCGTTAGCTATTGTCGCCTTTCTCTGTAAGGCCAACGAACTGTTTTCTCGTCAAATCATCCTGATCTGGGCTTTCTGCAGCTACATCGGGCAGGCGGTTTTGTATGTCCCGCTGCATGGTTTTTCGAAGTACTACCAACGGGCGCTTCAAATTGAGCGTAGAACGCTGATTGTGGGTACTGGCGAGTTGGCACTGGGCCTGGCTAACAAGCTTCGTGCCCTGGAGCACTTTCCGTTGGTCGGCCTGGTAAGCTCCGACACCACGTCCTTGTTGGAGGCGGGCATGCCACCTGTCGTAGGTCCGCAAGAGGAACTGCTTGAACTGATCAAGACCCATGACATCCGACGCCTGTACATCACGCTACCCCTGAGCGAAGCGGCACAAATCGAAGAAATGTATGTCGACTTGCTGGATGCCAACGTTGATGTGGTCTGGGTCCCGGACTTGAACAGCCTGACGCTGCTCAATCACTCGGTCAGTGATGTGGATGGCATGCCGGCAATCCACTTGATTGAGTGCCCGCTGAGCAGCCAACCCACTGCCGCGCTGAGCAAAAGCCTGTTCGATAAAAGCCTGGCGCTGATGGCCATTGTCGCTCTAAGCCCGTTACTGCTGATCATTGGCCTGGCCGTCAAATTCACCTCCCATGGCCCGGTGTTTTTCAAACAGGACCGCCACGGGTGGAACGGGAAGGTCATCAAGGTCTGGAAGTTTCGCTCGATGCGCGTACACGACGATCACGAGGTCAAGCAAGCAAGCCGTAATGACTCGCGGATCACCCCGATAGGGCGCTTTATCCGTCGCACGTCCCTCGACGAGTTGCCGCAGTTGTTCAACGTCTTGCAGGGCCATATGGCGCTGGTCGGGCCACGCCCTCATGCCGTTGCGCACAACAACTACTACTCCGGCAAGATTCTCGCCTACATGGCGCGCCACCGAATCAAACCAGGGATCACTGGGCTGGCTCAAATCAACGGTTGCCGCGGCGAGACCGACACCATCGACAAGATGCAGAAACGCGTTGAGATCGACCTCAAGTACATCAATAACTGGTCGTTGTGGCTGGATGTGAAAATCCTGGCGAAGACACCGTTTACCTTGCTGTCAAAAGACATCTATTGATGGTGCACCTGCAGGCTAACCAGGCGACGCAAGCCATTTGCGTAGCGCGTTAGCCTCGTCACGCGTGGCTGGATCTTCACCAGCCACGCGTGCAACTGCAGCAACAGCGACAGGCTGTTCTGCTGTCGACTTTCGTGGCGATGTTCATCGCCAACTTCTTTTAAATCTCCGCCCGATACCGTACAGCTTGTTGACCCGATTCAGGGCGATATCGGCATGCCCGAACTTACCTTCAGGCAGGCGCAACGGCAGCAGTCGACCGCAAAAAAAGCATGAGCACGCTCCCCTGTAGGAGCTGGCTTGCCAGCGAAGGTCGTTAACGATAACGCGTATTTTCTGTCTAAACGCGGCGCTCTTGAGTCCATCGCGAGCAAGCTCGCTCCTACAGTTCCTCGGGAAGCCACTTCATTTTCAACCAAGACGCAGTCTGTAGGAGCTGGCGTGCCAGCGATGGTCGTTAACGATAACGCGAGTGAACCGGATAAATGCGGCGTCCTTGAGTCCATCGCCGGCAAGCCGGCTCCTACAGTTCCCCGGGATTGCGTGAAGAACCAAAAAAAGGATACCGGGTAATCGCGTGACGGCATAAACCTGTTCGCGAGCCGGAACGTCAGCTACGCCATAAAGATGCGGCCCTGACTGAGACCGCCACCTTCTCGGGGTTGCGAAAAAAGCTTAATGCCTACTAAGGGGAGGAGCGAGGACGAGAGCAACTGACCTTGTTGCCAGAATGGTATCTGCTCGTTGATTGGCTGGCTGGGACCAATGCACCGTATCAATGCTTACTGATATCAACCAGGGGGATGCTGATTCTTTGCTCACGTTGCAGCAGTGTCATCAGGAGCAACACACGCTGCTCTCCCTCCATCGCCAGGAAGATCGCTTCCACATCGACAAAAGGCCCCTCCTTGATACGCACCCGCTCGCCACAGGCAAACCGAGCATCCATTGGGGCTCCGTTATCGTGCTCATAAAGTCGGGCGATCAAGTCATCACCTACGGGCAACGGCTTGCCGCCAAAACTGACAACTCGCAATACACCGCGGGTAGAACGCAAAGGCGCCCAGCTCTCACCCGAGCCTAGCTGGATAAACAGATAACCCGGAAACAGCGATTCGCGAACAATCCTCCTGCGCCCCTGTAAATCACGTTCGCGCTGGTGCGTTGGGCGAAAACAGGTATACCCCTGGTTATCCAGATTAATCTCTGCACGCTCGTCCTGGTTCGCCTTGCATTGAACCAAATACCAGGCGCTAGCAGTGAGACTCTCAGACAAGGTCGCTTGAACCGCCAAAACACAATGGATGGACACAATCAACCCCTTCTACGCCTACGTGGCCAAGTAGCTCCGTGGTTATCTCCTCGACCTTGCGACGGATTTCTCCCAAGGATGGAAACGCACCCGAGAAACGGAATTGGCCGATCATGGAAACTGCGCCCTTTAAAAACACGCGAAACTCATTGGCAATAAACGAATGCTGGAGAGCGCTTTATCCAAAGCAATCCCCTACACTTATCATCAAACTGCACCTCACGTACGCCTAGCACACGCCAATGCAGAGCAACACAAAAAAAATCAAAAACGTTATAATTCGTCTGAAAAGATCAGAAAATGTTATTTAATATCTGGCTTTATGTGTGGATATTTTATCGCCATATAGCATCAACTAATCGCCTGCCATTTAATGGTTGATGTTGTCGTGGGTTGGCAGTTATGATTTTTAGCATAGCAGCTGTTAAGCACGCTCCACGTCCAGATTCCAGCAGACCAGAGTCTTCGCAGTGAAAAGCTTCATCCAGCACGGTAACTCCTCACGGAAAGAGGCACACACCCAATAGCTGCAAACCGTCAAAGAAGTGCCGTTGAAGAAAAACAGAATTTCAGTCTTTCCAATTGCACCATCACCGCAAGTGTGGAATTTCCAGGGAGGTTGCCTTGTTTAACAAGATTCTAATCGTTTGCATTGGCAACATTTGCCGAAGCCCCACTGCAGAACATTTGTTGCGAGATGCACTGGGCCGATCCGACATCGAAGTCAGCTCCGCGGGTCTTGGCGCGCTACAAGACCATCCGATCGAGCCCACCGCCCGGGTCGTACTGGAAGAGCATGGCCATCTGCCAAACGAGCACAAAGCCAATCAACTGACCCCTACCACCATCAGCGGATCGGATCTGATCCTGGTGATGGAGCAGTCGCACATAGACCGCGTTCTCAAGATCGCGCCTGAAGCGCGAGGTAAGGTCTTCTTGCTGGGCAAGTGGCAGAACAACCGCGAAATCAGCGACCCCTACCGTCAAGGCAAACCTGCTTTTGTACATGCTTACGCGTTGATTGAAGAAGCAGTAACCGCCTGGGCAAGGCGTCTCGCACGCTAAACCACTCCTCGAATATCTGTTAAAAAAGAACCCACTTATGCAGCAAACTCCAGCATTAACCTCACATGACGATGATGTAATCGACTTGATGGGCCTACTCGGGACACTGGTCGATCATAAATGGTTGATTGCCGGGATCACTGCTGCCTCTATGGCTGTTGGTACGGCGTATTCGGTGTTGGCCACTCCTGTTTACGAGGCAACCGCCTTGATACAGGTAGAGGCCAAAAAAAATGACATGCTCGGCTTCTCCGATATCAACAGCATGTTGGGTAAAGAGTCGCCTTCAGCCACAGAAATTGAATTAATCAAGTCGCGCGCCATTATCGGCAAGGTTGTCGACAATCTATCGCTCGACATCACTGTCGAGCCGAACCGTTTTCCGGTGATTGGCGAATTTATTGCTCGCCGGTTCAAACCAGACGCAGTTAATACGGTTGCGACGCCATGGTTTGGCATGAATAGTTTTGCCTGGGGTGGCGAAACCCTGAAAATATTCCAACTCGAGCTCCCACAAGAGCTACTGGGTCAGGAACTAACGTTCGTCAGCGGTGAAAGTGGCCACTTCACTTTGCTCGATGAAAACGACAATATCTTGGTCGAAGGCCAAGTGGGTCAAGCCTATGACCAAGACGGCATTAAACTGCAGGTCGAAGCATTGCAGGCGAATCCTGGTACGACGTTCAACATTGTACGTGACCCACGCCTGACCAGTATCTTGAAGTACCAAAAGGTACTTGATGTATCGGAGCGCGGTAAAGAATCCGGCATGATCGGAATGGCTCTTGAAAGCGAGGAACCGGCCGAAGCCATTCAAATCCTCAATGAAATCGCCAAGCTCTATGTAAGGCAAAATGTCGAGCGGACATCGGCCGAAGCCGCCCAAAGCCTGGAGTTCCTAAAAGATCAGCTGCCTCAGGTCCGAAAAGACCTGGAAAAAGCCGAAAACGCCCTGAACAAGTATCAAATTCGCAGTAAATCCATCGATATCAGCCTGGAAGCCAAGGCCATTCTCGATCAGATCGTGGCGCTGGATACCAGCATCTCCGAATTGAAATTGCAGCAAGCGGAAATGGATCGCAAGTTTACCCGGCAGCACCCCGCCTATCGGGCCTTGCTCAGCCAATTAGGCGAGTTGACAGCCAAGCAGGATGGCTTGGCCAAAAAAGTCGAGGGCCTGCCTTCAACGCAGCAAGAACTGCTTAGCCTCACCCGCGATGTAAAAGTCAGCACCGAAATTTATACCCAGCTCCTGAATAAATCCCAGGAACTGGATGTGATGCGTGCCGGCACCGTGGGTAACGCACGCTTGATCGATACCGCCGATGTGGATCTGCGCAAGCCCGTTAAACCCAAGAAGGTCCTGATCGTACTCATTGCCACCCTGCTTGGGGCTTTCCTGGCTACTGCATTGGTGCTTTTTCGCAGAGCCCTTAATCGCGGAGTTGAAAATCCAGACCAGATTGAACAGCTGGGGTTGCCGGTGTACGCATCGATTCCTTTCAGCACACTGCAAAAAAGTGAAGAAAGCAAAATCCTGCGAAGTGGTCGAGGCCGCGCTAACAATGCCACCCCCATACTGGCCAGCAGTCACCCCACCGACCTGGCTATAGAAGGATTGCGCAGCTTGCGCACCAGTCTGCACTTCGCCATGCTCGAAGCCAGCAATAATCGCCTGATGATCTCCGGCCCGAGTCCCAAGGTAGGTAAAACCTTCGTTTCTGCCAACCTCGCTGCAGTCATCGCTCAGACCGGACAGCGTGTATTACTGATCGACGTGGATATGCGCAAAGGGTATTTGCATAAAGTATTCGGAACACCCGCTGAAAACGGGCTTTCAGATTTACTCGTCAAACGCTGCGACCTGGCAACCGCGATCAATAAAACTGAATTCGAGCACCTTGACGTTATCGGCCGTGGACAAATACCGCCCAACCCTTCAGAACTGCTAATGCACGCGAACTTCAGTGCCTTTCTGGACCAAGTCAGCGCCCAGTACGACCTGGTGATTCTGGATACCCCGCCGTTGCTGGCAGTGACGGACGCGGCGATTGTCGGCCGCCAGTCGGGTACAAGTTTGATTGTGACGCGCTTTGCACTTAACCCGGCTCGTGAAATTGAATTGACCATGCGCCGCTTTGCACAAAATGGCATTGATTTAAAAGGCGCCATTTTCAATGGTGTTGAAAAACGCGCCTCGGCAAAGTATGGCTATGCCGACTATGGTTATTACAATTACGAATATAAGTCAGAAAGCGTTTAATTAACGCGCCACTCTTAATAAAAGCCGAGCGCGTCTGAGATTTAAGGCCGCTCATTTACTGCACGTGCAACATAAGATTCACACATCCAGGATACATATGAAAAAGATACTTGGGACATTAGCGGAACAGGGCGCCTATACGGGTGGTTTCTTCCTCACCCAAGTCATTGCTGCACGCGCACTGAACCTCAATGACTTCGCTTTGTTCTCCGCACTGTATTCGTCGGTGATTCTGCTCAGCATCATTCATGCCTGCACCGCCGCAGATATCCTACTGATGTTTGGCCGGCGCGGGCAGTCGCTCGAACCGCGCAGCCTGTTGAATATACTGTATCCGGTGGCTGCGCTCGCGGTAGTTGCCACGGGCTACTTCGCATTAACCACGGGCCGCCCATTGACGGTCGTCCTGATGCCGTTCTTCTTCATGGCGTTTATCATGTACTGGTCCTTGCGCAGCTTGGCCATTCTCAATCGCAAGACGTCCAGTCTGCTGGTTCCGCCGCTGTTGCAGGTGGCCGTACTGTCCACGCTGCTGCTCACCGAGAGCGCCTCGCTCGACTTGATCGTGACCCTGATTGCCCTATGCCTGGGCGCTCCTGCGTTGTTTTTTTGGCGACGCCTAGGCACTGGGGAACCATATGTCATCGAGCCCCGCGACTGGATTGGCTTCAGCATCAGCAACAGCGCCGCCCAAATTGTGTTGTGGACCATGACCCATGGCATGGTGATCTTCCTGCTGGCGTCCGGTGACACTGCTGGCTCGGCCTTTTTTCGCGTTGTCATGACCTTGATCCTGCCGGCTCAATACTTTGGTATTGCTCTGTCCAATCACTACCTGCCAAGGCTGATGAAACTGCGGTTAGAGGACAACGGTGCCTACTATCGCCAATGCGCGCAGTTGGCATTGTTGGGAGTAGGAGCAAGCGCAGTGTATGGCGGGCTGTTAATTTTGGGTGGCGATCGCATTCCCGCCTTGATCTTCGGCGAAGCATTCAGCGGCATCGGGCTGTCGCAGCTGGCGATCCTGCCAGTCAGCCTTGCAGTCATCCAGTCTGGCCGTACCATTCTAAAATCGTCCGGATTCAACCATTACGTGCTGCTGGCCATGCTGGTCGGCCTTGCCGGCTTCACCCTGCACTTAATCAACCACCACTACACCTTGACCACTGGCGCGATGTTGCTAGGGGTCAACCTGACGGCGGCAATCATCGTGCTAGCCGTGTTGCTGACGGCTTTGTTGACCCGCTTTCATTCTACTCAGGAGCGCGCATGAATATCGTGATTGGAGGGGTTCCGTTCAGTCAGAACCTAGGCGACGGCATCATATTTGAAAACATCAAGAACTTGTACAACAGCACCGAGAAGGTCGCGAAGGTGTCACCTTTGGACATTGCCGGGCGGGATGACTTCGACACGGGCGCGACGTCCTCGGATCTTAAATTCAGGATGCTCCACGCTATCCCGGCCGTCGGCCGCAAACCTTTACTGGCGCTATTTTTCTATCTGAAATACCAATGGGTGTGGCGCAAATCCTGGCGATCCAAACTTGCCGAGGCTGATTTGCTGACCGTAGGCGGTGGACAACTGTTTCTCGATGAAGAGCTCAACTTCCCGCTTAAAATGTATTTTCTGTCGTTGACTGCCAAGCAATTGCCAGCTTTGAAAACCGTGATCGCGTTTGTCGGCGTATCACCCACGCTGAGCCCTCTGGGAAAACTACTGTTTCGACGGGCGCTGAAAAACTTCAATCCACAATCGATCTCGGTGCGCGACGAAGAGTCCAGGCAGAATTTCATCCGTTTGATCAATCCGAACCTTGACGTCAAGGTCGTTCCCGACCCGGGGGTCAATTCCAAGCAGTGCTATAAAGTTGAAAGCGTGCCTTGCGATCAGCACAAAAGGATTGGCATTTGTATTTCCAATCCCAAGGGGCTAGATGTCCAAGGGCGACTCGGCAAGCCATTCCAAGAGCATACCCGCAGTTATTTCAGAAGCCTGGTCGAGTTGCTTGATCGACAGGGGTATCACGTCTCACTGTTTACCAACGGCGCGAGCGAAGACGAGCTCCTGAAAGACGAAATTTACAACGCGTGTAGACCATTGGTCGACGTGTGTGAAGAGAAACCGAAAACGCCCAATGATCTGGTGAACACTATCAACCGCTACGACCTGATAGTGGCGCATCGGTTGCACGCCAATATTATTGCCTACTCGCTGGGTATCACGTCTATTGGCCTGCGCTGGGATACTAAGCTTCATTCGTTTTTTAAGTCGATCAATCGCGAACACCTGTTTATCGACACCGTACTCCCAACAGCCGAACAGACAGTCGAGTTAATCGATGAACACCTGAATTTCGGCATGACCAGCTCTGGCTCTGCGTTGATTCATGAGTTGATGGACGAAGTCGAAAGTCACTTGGCGTAATGATCAATAATGGATAACCGTCGGAATGTAACTCTGGGGGCGCGGCTGTTGCTGTGCCTATTGTTGATGTCGTTTGTGCTGGCGATCTATATGTTTCAGGACGTGTTGTTGCCCAAGCATTTCTTTACCGATGCCGGCACCATTAGCAACTTGATAAATTACGTCGACCTAGATAGTGCCCAGACCGACTCGTTCGTCAGCACCGCCTGGGTGTTCGACAACTTAGGGGTCAACGGATCGCAAGTATTCCTGCTGGTCGGCGTTATCTGCGTCGTGCTGCTGATGTCGTTTCGCTCCCAGCGCTACGAACTGGTCGCTTTCACCTTGTTGTACATGGTGCCGTTCACCTTATTCAATTTGAAGCTCTCGAAAGAGGCGATTGTGATCGCCATGAACTTCAGCTGTTGCCTGGCTTGCCTGTCGGGCCGCAGCAAAGTGTTCAAGGTGGTTTTCGTGGCTTCGTTGTACCTGCTGTATGCCTACTTCTTCAGGTTCTACTACGCGTTCATTGCTGTGGGCATGGTGTTTTTAACCTGTTTCTTTTCCGCACGTGGACGCTTGCGTACGACCTTGTTGTGTCTGGCGCTGGTGGCCTGCCTAGTGCTGCCTGGCGACGTCTGGACGCAGTTGCAACTGGCCCGGGATACCGTCAATACCAGTCGAGAAGGCCTTAGTGATTCGAAAACGATTTTCTCGAACCTGTTGACGCCCAACGGTATTATCACCGCCTTGCCCAATTCGTTGTACGGCGCCGTGAGGTTTTTGTTTGCACCGGCGTTCTCTTTTCGGCCCCAGGAGCTCCTGCTCTCCATGGTGCTGTGGAGCGTGATCGTACTTATGGTCAAAAACAAAAATTACGGCCACCCGCTGATGGCCTTGCTAATGGCTAACTTCCTGATCCAGACCTTTTTCGAACCGGACCTTGGTTCGTTCCTCAGGCATATGACTGCCTATGCCTTTTGTCTTTACGCAGTGCCCAGGGTACCAGCCACCTACGCTGTGGACGGGGCACGAGCATGAATAGAACGCGCCGCTTATTAAACGTCGCCGAGACGGCAAAAAGGGGCATCGCCAGCTACCTGAATATACTGGGGGTCAAGCGCGAGGCCTTGATCTGTGGGTATTCCTATCTGGTCCCCGAAGCTCACAAAGCCCAGGTCATCTCCGACAGTGTGATTGCCCATGATTGCGGGCGAGAGGTGTTCCGGACCTTCTTACTGGCGGTCAAACTGGTGTCGGCGATCCGGCAGATACGGTTCGACGTGATCCTTGCACGTAGCGCCTTTGCCGTAATCAGCCTTTGTCTAGCGCACCCGTTCTTCCTGGCCAAACACATCAAGACGTTGTACTGCCCTCATGGCTGGACGAGCTTTCGCGACAGTTCAGCGCGGATGAAGAAGGTTATCCAATTCATCAGGCGCGCTATGTCGCTCATTCCGCGGCGTACGGTAAACATTTCCCAATATGATCACCGCAAGACTCGAGATCCGGGTTTCTCCAGTAAGTGCACGTTGATCGAAAACACCGTGCTGCACGCCATATCGCAGCTTACAACGCGAACTCAAGCCTGAGGGTATTAACGCTAATTATTTCATCAGTCTCTCGGGTATTTATTACCAATTCCGAGCCGACGCAGGAGAATCAAAGATATTGCGACTGAGAGAGCTTACCAGTCACAAATACACCTCCGACTAAAATTCAATATTTTCCTCTTGATGCGAGACCATATGAAAGTTCTACATGTTGCGGAGACTATAAAGGGTGGCGTTGCGACCATAGTTAGACAGCTTATGCTTTCCCAAATCAATTCCGGACTCGAATCCACCTGTCTTGTGCCGAAAACACAAGCTGTCGAGTTGATTGATGTTTCGCTGAACAATATCGAAACCTACAACTCGACCGGCCGAAATATTCCGTCATTGCTTAAGTTCATAATAGCTCTTTCTATAACCCTGCACACACGAAAACCTGATATTGTTCACCTCCATAGCACGTTCGCTGGTCTTTGCGGACGAGTTATATTGTTTTTTATGCTACCTTTTTACAGACCAAAAATTATTTATTGCCCTCACGGATGGGCGTTCATAATGGATGGCGGAAACGCTAAAAAAAGAGCATTTGCATTAATTGAGCGACTACTCCTAAAGATCACTGATACTGTAATATGCGTTAGCAAATTTGAAAAAGAGGCAGCGCTTTCCCAAGGATTCTCGAAAGAAAAGATAATCATCGTAAACAACTGTGTCGAACCGCCTCAACCAGTTCAGGCTACCAATCATTTCGACCGTGACGTTGTGAACCTACTTTACGTAGGCAGATTCGACTATGCCAAAGGATTTGATATTTTGGTGGATGCAATGGTCCAGCTTGAGGGACACCCCTTTCGCCTCACAGCAGTAGGAGACACTGTACAGGGTGGTCCTCCACCAAAAAAACTGAATAACATTAACTACGTTGGATGGCTGCACCCCTCCGATTTGGCCGGTTATTTTAGTAACGCTGATGTGTTGATCATGCCCAGCAGATGGGAGTCGTTCGGCTTGGTGGCGGCAGAGGCCCACAGTTATGGCTTGCCTGTGGTTGCTAGCCGATGCTGCTCGCTTCCGGAGGTTGTAGCGGAAGGGGTAACCGGTTTTTTGTTTGAACCTGGCTCTTCCCATGAACTCGTGGCTCTTTTGAAAAGAACACCTCACTCAACGTGGAGCAAACTGGGGAGAAATTCTCATGAGCGTTACGAGGCAAAGTTCAAATCTGGAATTATGTGCGCTGCAGTCTTAAGCATTTATAACAATAGTCCGACATCCAAGAATCTTTAAACAAATGAAGCATAAACATGCGCGCAATCAAAATTAAGCTTAAAAGAAACTCATTCCTAAGCCGACGTGCAACATCGGCGATATAGTTATCCCCTCTACCACCGCTGGATTGGCCCCGAGGTCATTGACTCCTAATAGCCGTCCGCCGATTTCCTGGTAGTGCCACCGCGGTGCGAGGGAGTTGGCCGACGGACATATGAGTGCGCTGCTGAGAGACCTCCTAACAACCGGGGTGAACATCTGTAATCTGGGTATTGGTATCGGCTACAGCGTGCTGGAAATGATTCGGGCCTATGATCAGGCCAAGGGCCCAGCAGTGCCTCAAAAAGTGGTTGAGCGTCGCCCCGGGGGATATTGCCCTGCGCTAGGCTGAACCGAAAAAGCCGCCCCATGAAGTGGACTGGATGACCAAGCGTGGCTTACAGAGAATGATGGCCGATCCTTGGCGTTGGCAAGCCGTTAACCCGCAGGCAATGGCCAGTAGCATCTCTCGTATGGCGTAGGGATCAGGCGCGAACCGTGACATCTGCAGCATATACCCGATATCAATTGTTATAAACAGAGGGCACGTTAGAAAACGTCAGACCTACCGACCCTCCTACACAGGTATTCTTAAGGCAATGATCGCAAGATAAGTCTCACTGAGGAATGACCCAGAGGTCCGCTCTCAACGAGTTCGAATCAATACTATCCTTAACGTTACTGGACGCTCAGAGTTTTTGGCCTTGCACACTCGTTTCTCAGTTTCACCGCCAATACCGACGATGCATCAAAAAGGAATCTACCATGACCAAACTACTTGCTTCCGCTCTAATGCTTTCTTTAAGTGCCTCCGTTTTCGCCGCTGAGCCTTCCACAGGGTCTTCTGCTCCAGGCACACCTGCAAAACCCGCAGCAAACGCTTCTTTGAATCAGCCCACCCCCCTCGTGGGCAACCTGACCACAGAGTCCGCGCTCGGCCTCGGCGCCGTGATTGTAGGCGGAGTCGCTGCACTGTCATCCAGTGGCGGAAGCAGCAATGGCGGCGGCACTACCGGCACCACTGGCACCACCGGTACACGCTAAGCGCACCGCGAGGTCGATAGCCTTCTACCACCCGGAGCAATCCGGGTGGTTTCGTTCTGATGTGTTCCCTCCACAAGTGTCCTCAATCATGATTCGTAGTTTGTCGCTCGCTGTGCTTGCAGGTGTTGCCCTGCAGGGCTGTATGTTCTCGCCTGGTCAACACCTGGATACCAGTCAGGTTGGCCGTGAAGGCTCACCGGAAAGCACTCGGATCGAGTTGATTCCGATAACGCCCAAACTGATTGCCCAGAACGCGGCGACAAAAGTGCAAGCCTCGGTGCCCGCCGAGTTGCTGGCGTACAAGCCGGGGGCCTACCGGATTGGCGCCAATGACGTGTTGTACATCACTGTGTGGGACCATCCTGAGTTGACTGCGCCATCGGGTGCACAACAGCAGATTGATGCGAACGGTCGCCTGGTACGCCCGGACGGCACCATGTTTTACCCCTATATCGGTAATATTCATGCCGAAGGCAAAACCATCGAGGAGCTTCGCGCTTTTATTGCCGAGCGCCTGACTCAATTCGTCGACAGCCCCCAGGTTGACTTGAGCGTGTTGCGCTTTGCCAGTCAAAAGGTCGTTATTTCCGGCGCCATTTTGAAAGCCGGTCAACAACCCATTACCACATCGCCGCTCAGTGTCGTCGAAGCCATGGGCACTGCTACTGTCGATCCTTTGAATGCCGACCTTGCCGGCCTGACACTGACCCGGGACGGACGTGAATATCCGCTGGACCTGGACTCGCTTAACGGCAAAGGCTCGGTGTTGCATAACGTCTATTTGAAAGACGGCGATCAGTTGTACCTGCCCTATAACGACCGTAAAAAGATCTACGTCATGGGCGAGGTCAACCAGCCTCGGGCGCTCACGTTCAAAATCAATCGGATGAATCTGGCGGATGCGGTCGGAACGGTCGGTGGACTGAACCAGGCCACCTCCAATGGTAATGCGCTGTACGTGATTCGAGGTGCCGAGAACCTTGAAACCGAGCCGGCAAAAGTCTTTCAACTGGACGCCGAATCGCCTACCGCGTTTGCTCTCGCCAGCCGCTTCGATCTGCACCCCCAGGACATTGTCTACGTCGGCCCTGCAGGCGTGACCCGCTGGAACCGCTTGATCAGCCAGTTGCTGCCATCTGCCGTTGTCCTGGGTACCGGAGCAGCGGCCGCAAACAATCTCAGTGAAGCCAACACTCGATAAGGTTTGAGCCGCTTTGAAAACTTTGCGTAACAGCTCATGCCTGGCGGTGGGTTTACTGCTGTGTGGCTGCAATCCGTTGATGCAGGCGTCCCTGGATACCTTTAAAGCCTCCACACTGGGCGCCCCGTCGCTGGAATTGACTGCGGCGCAAGTGGAGGCCGTGCCCTATGCGCAGATCAAGGTCACCACGGACGTAAGCGACGGTGTGTTGGCCAAGCTACGCCAGCAGGGTGACCTGGAGTTCTGGGTCGCCTCCGGCAAACAGGTGCTGTTGATGCGCGACGGTCTGGTCGTGCGCAGCGTCGGCCTGAGTATCAATCTCGATGGCACGCGCTTCGACGGCGAGTCGCCGTTCAAGCTTGGCTTGCAGCGATTGCCCGACGGCTACAGCAGTACCCGCTGGATAGATGTCTATCAGGGGCCGCGTGTCGGAATGGCGGTCAACAGTCGCTTCAGTCGGCAGGCCATCGAAACCGTCACCATCCTGGACAAGGATTATGCGTTGCAGCGCATAGACGAACGCATCGACATCCCCGAGCTGGGATTCAAGGCCACCAACCGTTTTTGGGTCAGGCCTGACGATGGCTTGATCCTGCAGAGCGAACAACATCTGACGCCGGACCTTTTCTTGAAGATTGTGCAATTGCGCCCTGACCGGGAGACGGCTCGATGAGATATTCGAAAACGCTGTCGGCTTGCCTGTTGCTGGCCAGTTCTGCGATGACTCAGGCCGCGGTCACGGTCACGGGTGATGTAAAAAACCCCGGTTCCTTCGCCTTCGTGCCAGGTGCACGCTTGCTCGATGCCGTCAGCCAGGGAAACCCGAACGCCGAAAGTTACTGGCTGGCCGCCGCCTGGCTGCACCAGCCACTGGTGGAGCAGCAAATCCGCCTTAAAGCTGGTGTGCTGTTCGATCTGAAATTGCTGCAACGTGGGGCCTTGCTTGAAGAAAAAAGCAGCCTTGCAGCCTTGGCTGCGCGCCTGTTGGAAGAGGTCAGCCGACTGCCCGTTACCGGCCGCAGAGTCGCGGTGCTCGACCCCGTGGCGCTGGAGGTTGCGTTCGCCCGCAATTACTCGCTCAGTGACGGCGACCAGCTGATTTACCCGCTACGCCCGACGACGGTCACTGTCCAGGGCGCAGTTGAACAGCCCTGCGCGCTGCCTTATCGCGCCATGCAGCCCGTTCAGGAATATCTCAAGAGTTGTCTGCCGGTGACAGACGCAGATGCCGATTACTTGTGGTTGATTCAGCCCGATGGCCAGGTCAAGCGAGTCGGCAACGCCGCCTGGAACCGCGAAGACGGGGTGTTTGCCGCCGCAGGCAGCACGATTCTGGTGCCCGTGCGCAACGATGATCCGGACCTGCCCACCCCCGACTTGAACGAGCAGCTTGCCCAGTTTCTCGCCACCCAACCGCTGCCCGAGGTGGCCCCTTGAAGTTACGTTTCGCCGCCGTAGTGTTGTTACCCTACAGCCTGGCTCATGGAGAGCCGCGTTTTACCCAGAATGATTTCGGTGGCGTGGGTTTGTTGCAAACCCCCACCGCACGGATGGCACCCGCCGGCGAATTCAGCCTGAACGCCAACCGGACCGACCCTTATTCGCGCTATAGCATTTCAATACAGCCTCTTGACTGGCTGGAAGGTAGTTTCCGTTATACCTCCATCAGCAACCGTGATTACGGGCCCGAGTCACTCAGCGGCAACCAAAGCTATAAAGACAAAGCTGTCGATGTCAAAGCCCGCCTCTGGCAAGAAAGCCACTGGTTGCCCGAGGTCGCGCTCGGTTTTCGGGATGTCGGGGGCACCGGCCTGTTCTCCAGCGAATACTTTGTGGCGAACAAACGTTACTACGATCTGGATTTCAGCCTGGGCATTGCTTGGGGCTACATCGGTAACCGCGGGGATTTAGAAAACCCGCTGGGGTACCTCGATGAGCGCTTTGATACACGCCCGGTAAACTCGGGCACGGGCGACGTCAATACCAACTCGTATTTCCGCGGCTCGCCCGCGTTGTTTGGCGGCGTGGCCTATCAGACGCCCTGGGCGCCCTTGAGCCTGAAACTCGAGTTCGACGGTAACGACTACGAGCACGAACCGCAAAACAATAACCAGAAGCAGGACTCGCCCATCAACATCGGGGCGGTGTTCAAGCTAACTGACTCAGTCGATTTGAGCGCCGGTTGGGAGCGCGGCAACACCGCGTTGTTCGGTATTACTTTTCACACCAATTTCACCAGCCGCAAGGCGCCGGCCAAACGCTACGACCCCGCTGTCGAAGCGCTGCCGGCACGCGAGCCCACCACGCCGCTCGATCAGGTCGACTGGGCGGGGGTTTCCAAACGGCTGGAAAACAACGCAGGTTATAAGGTCGAGCGTATTGCTCAGCGCGATTCCGAGCTGATTGTGTATGGCGAGCAGTCGCGCTATTTCTACTCCGCCAAGGGCGTGGGCCGGGCCAGCCGGATTCTGGACAACAGCGCGAATGACGACATCGACTGGTTCACAATGGTGAACAAGCGTTACGACATGCCTGTGGACGAAGTCAGTGTGCCGCGCGACACCTTCCGGGCCGTGGTGAACAACCAACAAGACCTTGCAGACCTGCACCGTACCACCGAATTGAACCGGGCCACGCCACACATTGAAAACACGCTGTACTCCCAGGCCCTCGAGCGTTTTACCTATGGTATCGGCTTGGGTTACAAGCAAAACGTAGGCGGTCCTGACGGTTTGCTGTACCAGCTGACCGCTGATGTGGACGCAGAATACCGCTTTACCCGCAGCACCTGGACGAGCGGGGTCATCAGCACCAATCTGCTGAACAACTTTGACAAGTTCACGTACGACGCGCCGAGCAACCTGCCCCGAGTGCGGACCGACTTGCGCAAGTACGTCATCACCTCTGATGTAACGATGCCGACATTTCAGCTCAACCATGCCAAGCAACTGGATCAAGACTTGTATGGCATGGTGTATGGCGGTTATCTGGAGTCAATGTTCGCCGGGGTCGGCGGTGAATTGCTGTACCGCCCGATGGGCGAGCGCTGGGCCCTGGGTGCTGATTTGAACTATGTACGCCAGCGTGACTTTGACCAGGGTTTTGGTCTGCGCGATTACAAGACCGTGACCGGTCACATCACCACCTATACCGAACTGCCGTTCGATTTGCAGGCTGCGGTCAGCGTTGGGCGTTACCTGGCGCGCGATTGGGGTGCCACGTTTGATGTGTCGCATGAGTTCAGTAACGGCGTGAAGTTCGGTGGCTGGGTCACCCGCACCACAGCCTCGGCAGAAGAGTTCGGCGAGGGCAGTTTCGACAAGGGTATCTATATTTCGGTTCCCTTCGACGAGTTGATGAGCGTTTCCACGATGCGTCGTGCCAATCTGATCTGGGCTCCTTTGACTCGCGATGGTGGCGCGCGTCTTAACCGCCAATATTCGCTGTACACAATGACCAATGGCCGCGACAAAGATGCGTTCTATAAAAACTTTGAGAAAATCACCGAATGAGTTCGTTACTCCTCGGTGTCACACAACTTTCCCAAAGCATACGCACGCTATTTTTCATCGGCGTCAGTGTGGTCTTGCTGACCGCCGCCTTGCGAGCGCAACCGATTCCCGAAGCCTTTGCCCAGGAAGACAAGCTGCATCACCTGGTTGGTTTTTTCGTGTTGGCTTTTAGTTGTCGGCTGGCATTCCCGCGGGTCAAGGCGTACTGGATTGCCTTGGGCTGTCTGCTGACGGGGATCCTGATCGAATATGCACAAGCACTGATGCCGCTGCGCACGGCAACACCTTACGACGCCTTGGCCAATGCTGTCGGCGTATTGCTCGGCTTGATTGCGTGGCGTTGGGTGCAGCCCGTCCAACAGTCCGCTGAGCTCCCGGACACTTAAGACGATGGCTTGCCCCGTGAGCATAACGACAACACGCCTGAAAACATCAAAACACTGAATCGACGCCCCCATTTCTGTTATGCGGTTTTGTATAAGAAAGGCCTGTAAACGTCAGTCAGGCGAATGTGATCTTCTGTAGGAGCGAGCTCGCTCGCGATGGTCGTTAACGATAACGCGTACTTACTGGCTAAACGCGGCGTTCCTAAGCCCATAGTCGGAACGCCGCCCAGACCAAGCTCGCTCCTACAATTTCCTTAACTGAACAGCATTGCTGTAAACGGTATTTTTTGCTCTTGGGTGCCGCATTTCTTGAGCGGCCATAAACTTTTTCAAGGCAGACCACTATGAACGCTTCCGGATCACCGATCGACTCCGTCTATAAATCGCTGGACCCTTTTGCACCCGGCAATATGGTTTTGGGGCAGAGGTTCACCGAGGGCAACAGTGGATTGATGGCCTGGTTGCGGACATACGAAAGTACTCCCCCCACTATCACCCCACAGCCAAAGTTGTTGGTGGAGCGCATCGGGCTCTTTCCTTCCTCGGGTGATATTCGGCGCATGGTCGGCAATCCCGTTGCGCTACTCGAGTACTTGCGGGCCCTGTATGCCAGTGAAGCACTGGATGTGGATGACAGCGACGGCCTGAGCCTGACGTTCACTGAATGGCGCTTCAAGATCTGCCCAGCGCAGAGCGAGATCCTGTTGAAGGTTGAGAGTCGTGGCGATGTTGCACTGATGCAGAAAAAAACTGCAGAGCTGCTGGATCGGATCGAAGAGAAAAACAGTCGTGAGTCCTGGTGACGCCACTTCGCCAGAACTCACAACCGAAGCAAAAACTACAACTTTGACGATTCTCCGCGAGTGCGCCAGTCAGGCTGCCTGAATGCCTTCTCTGCCCCCGAAAGAGTGACGGCGAAAGAGTTCAAGAGCCTCTCGGCGGTATATTTTGGAAGACTCGTACTCAGCATGATAACCGCGAGCCCTAGCATGAGGGCCGTCCGGGGAATTTTGCGGATTTCCTTTCTCTCCAGTCTGAAAAGAAATACACACGCCGCGACTGACCCCACGACCGCCCCGGCAATCGCTTCCGGCAGCGGATGAATCGTCTGCCCGACATACTGGACGCTGAACCACCAGGTCGACAGCAGCCCTGCCCCCAATGCCAGCCATCGAAGGCGATGATCCAGTTGGCGCAATAGCAAACTCAGGACCACGGTCGACACCAGGCAGGCGTTCATCGCGTGGCCGCTGATGACCGCGATATTCAGGCTTTCCAGGCCGATTCCCCAGCCTTTGAACAGCACCTTACTGAGACCGACGACGAAATAGGCTACGAACAGTACGCCTAGCCATAAAAGGGCGAGTTTTCTGGATGCCATGCACCACAGCCAACCGGCGACGACCATGGCCGCTGGAAGCATGACGGTGATGCCGGCGTATTGAGTGATGTACAGTTTTGACTCCAATCTACTTCCTCACGTCTCGTGCAATTTTCCAGTGCAATGGGCACTGGGCGCGTGTTCAGTAGGTACAACGCTCATCGATCCAGAAAGCACTTCAGGCGATTCTCTACGACAACCACCGAATAGCTCGCGATGTGCATTGCCAGTCCGTCCTCTATCAGGGCTTCGAGCAAGGCAGCTTGTGCCGCGAAGCGCAGGTCGCGGTCGAGTTTTCGAGAGGCGTGCATCTGATCGATCAGAGCATGCGTGACTTGATAAGGGGTGCAGCCTCTCAGACGCCCCAGCCAGACGGGGATTTTTTTTGCGGCTTTGGATTGTCTGATACCCAGCACGCACGTTGTCTTGTCCGAAGCGGTGTTTTTCGAAACCACTTCGATCTCTTCAAACACGTCGGTCAATTTTTTTAGTGCGTAGCCAAGCATCAAATCATCAAACGCATCCAAAAACATATACCTCTTCACGTTGTGAAGTTATTTCTACAAACACACATTTCCGATTATTACATTACACTTTATTTCATGTATGTACTGGACGTATTCTAACGATCAATACACCTGCTAAATAACATTACATTTGTTAGCGCGAAGACTAACTTTGCCAGTGTATTAATTGACTTTTTATAACAATAATTGAGCCTGCAATCGAACTATATAGACTTCAACGATATCGGTAATTACACGCAAGGTGCGGCGAGCGTTATCAGAGGATTCAGGGGTCAGATGATCGGGTTGCAAGGCTCTGACCGTCAGATCGGTTGAACCTGTGAGCCTGCCTGGCATCTTATTTATCGACACCGCGCCCTACCTTTCAAACACCTGTTTTCAGGTTGTTGCCGCAGGGGGCATCGATACACGCACGCACCCTTGAGTGGCTGTCAGCGCTCGGGTAATGTCATCAGACCCATAGGACAGAGCACGCCCATGACTTCCAAGCTGGAACAACTTAAACAAATGACCACCGTGGTTGCCGACACCGGCGACTTCGAAGCTATCGCTCGCGTTAAACCCGTGGACGCCACCACCAACCCTTCCCTGCTGCTCAAGGCCGCGGCCATTCCGGCGTATGCCGAGCTGCTGAACGCCTGCGTCAATGACTGCAAGGGTGATGTGGGCCTGGCCAGCGACCGTTTTGGCGTGGCCGTGGGGCAAGAAATCCTGAACGTGATCCCGGGCCGTATTTCCACCGAAGTGGATGCGCGCCTGTCGTTCGACACTGACGCCGTGTTGAAGCGTGCGCATCGCCTGATCGAGCTGTACGACAAGGCCGGTATTGGTCGCGACCGCGTGCTGATCAAGGTCGCGTCCACCTGGGAAGGCATCCGCGCTGCCGAGATCCTGGAGAAGGAAGGCATCCAGACCAACCTGACCCTGCTCTTCTCCTTCGCCCAGGCAGCCGCTTGCGCCGATGCCGGGGTGTTCCTGATTTCGCCATTCGTAGGCCGCATCTACGACTGGTACAAGAAAGCCAACGGCAACGACTACACCGGTGCCGATGATCCAGGCGTGCAGTCGGTGACACGCATCTACAACTACTACAAGGCCAATGACTACAAGACCGTGGTCATGGGGGCGAGCTTCCGCAATCTGGGCCAGATCGAGCAACTGGCCGGCTGCGACCGCCTGACCATCAGCCCGGACCTGATCGACAAGCTGGCGGCGGATACCGGCAAGCTGGAACGCAAGCTGGCACCGGGCAATGCCGGTGAAGCGCGCCTGAGCCTCAACGAGGCGCAGTTCCGCTGGTTGTCCAACGAAGATGCAATGGCGACCGAGAAGCTGGCTGAAGGCATTCGTCAGTTCGCGCGGGATCAGGAGAAGCTTGAGGCGTTGTTGCAGGCCAAGCTGTGATCTGAAGCGGTGAAATGCAAAAAGGGCGAACCTTGCTGGATTCGCCCTTTTTTGTGGATGCGGGGTTCTTGCGGACGCCTTCGTCGGAACGCCGCCCGGAGCAAGCTCGCTCCCACAGGGATTTGTGGGATGGCTGAGGTCGTGTGCTGAACGAAAAACCTGTGGGAGCGAGCTTGCTCGCGATGGGGCCGGTCCGGCCCACATCAATTCAGGGGATCAATTGCGTTCGAGTGCATTCACCAGATCATGGAACGCTTCACGATTGGTGTCGTTCAGGCCCATGAGGATCTTGTGCGCTTCGAGCACTTTGATCCGCACCACTTCTTCGGACTGATCCTGGTCTGGCAGGTCGTCCAGGCATTCCGGGCAGGGTATCGGCTTGTCGACGATGTTGAACACCTGCTCGAAGCCCATGGACTGCAGCAGACGGGTGATGTCTTCGTGGGTGGTGACGACGGTCGGCAACAGGCCGACCTGTTGCCGCGACAGGATCGACAGCTTGGCCAGCAGGCCCAGGGTGGTGCTGTCGATGCTGCGGGTTTCGGTCAAATCGATCACGATCGCGTTGAAGTTCTTCGCGGTGAAGATTTTCTCTATAGTCGCATCCAACGCCGAACACAGGGTCAGGCGAACTTCACCGACGAACTTGAGGACGAAGGTGCCGTTCTGCTCGGCGAACTGGATTCTACCAGTACTCATCAGAGATTCCTGCTCAACACCAACAGGGCGATATCATCCGGCATCTCCCCTAGCGTGGCCAATCCAAAAACCTGCCGCAGCCCATCCAGGGTGCCGCCCGCAGCCTTGACCCGTTGGGGCAACGCCGCCTCTTTTTCTTTGAGTGTGGGTTCTGGCAAAAGGTCCAGAATACCGTCAGACATCAGCGTCAGGCTGAACGTCGGTGGCAGTTCCAGCACGTGGTCTTCGTAGGTGGCTTCGTTGAAGAGACCCACCGGCAAACCACGCCCTTCCAGATAACGAACACTGTCTGGCGTGTACAACACTGGCAACGGCAGATGACCGCCGATGCTATAGGTCAACAAACCGGTCTCCTCGTCGATGACTCCACCGACCATTGTGACGTGTTTACCCAGCTTACAACTGATCAGGCCCCGGTTGATATGACCAAGAACCTCTGAAGGCTTGAATTCCGGCAAGGTGCCGCTGCGCCTGGATTCGAACAGCAAGCGCGTGGTCATGAACTTCAACAGCACGGTGACGAAGGCTGAAGAGGCGCCATGACCGGAAACGTCCGCCAGGTAAAAGGCGACCCGGCGCTCGTCGACCCGGAAGTAGTCGACGAAATCACCCGACAGGTACAGCGACGGGATGATCTGGTGAGCGAATTTGAATTCGTTGATGGCCCAGGGGCTGACCGGCAGCATGTTCATCTGCACCTGGCGACCGGCGTTCTGGTCCTCCTGGAGCAGGTTCAGGCTGGCTTCGAGCTCGCGGTTGGCCTTCTCCAGCTTTTCGCGGTAGCGCTGGTTCTCCAGCAACAGGCGCGCACGATCCAGGGCCCGGCGCACGGAGTGCTCGAGCACGGCCAGATCTTCGAGAGGCTTGATCAGGTAGTCCGCTGCGCCCAGGCGCAGGGCTTCGACCGCGTCGTTCATCACGCCCGCACCCGACACCACAATCACTGGCGTTTGCGGCGACAGTTCGGTGACCTGGCGGATGAGTTCGAGCCCGCCCATCTGCGGCATGCGCAGATCGCAGATGACCAGGTCGGGCTTGTCTTGCTCGAATACCTGAAGGCCCTGCTGACCATTGCTGGCCTGCAAGACGCTGAAACCACTGTCTTCCAAATAGGCGGCGAGGCTCGCGCGAACTACTTCGTCATCATCGATTATCAGCAGCGTGGCACTGGTTTTTCGCATGTGGGCAAACGGCGCCAGAATTAGGTTGGCGTAGCAGGCGGGGAACTTTGGCCCGGCGCTGACTACTGGATTCGCTTTCTAGCCTCTCTGTCGCACCGCTTTCGGGCATTTGCCCTACACACGTGTTCACCAGAGGTGCCCTTCTAAGGCGCAGACGGTACTCCCATCCGCGGGGCGTTTCAAGCTCACGCCGATGGTCGCTTGACGTCTTTATTTGTCAAATCACCGAGAGTTATAAGAACCGGCAAAACCGTAACCCAATGGAAGGTTCGAACCCATGAGTCAAACCGGCCGGGACTACGGTGAAAAGCGCGATTACATCCGCATGCGCGGTCTTCACAGACAAAAAAGGCGGCCTGTTGATGGCCGCCTTTTTCAGTTTACCGGTCGAGATCAAAAATCGTCTTCAACCTTACCGTCTTTCACCTTGAACTCACGGTTCTGCAAGTATGCATTGCGGATGAAGGTGTACTTGTCGCCGGTGATCAGCTTCTCGCTCGACAGCAGGTTGGCGCGGGTATCGATGACATCCAGGGCAAAGAACGAGTTACGCACCGGAACGTCGTTAACGTAACGATAAGCACCGGTATAGCTGTCGACGTACTTGGACGGCGCATCACGCAAGGTGCTTGGGCCCAGGAATGGCAGCATCACGTAAGGGCCGCTGCCGACACCCCAGTAACCCAGCGTCTGACCGAAGTCTTCGTCATTGCGCTGCAGGCCCATTTTGGTGCCGACATCAATGACGCCCAGCAAGCCGAAGGTGGTGTTGAAAATGATTCGTGCGGTATCAACGCCTGCGGCGCGAGGTTTGACCTGCAGGATATCGTTGGCCAGGTTGCGCACATCGCCGATGTTGCGGAAGAAGTTGTGAACGCCGTCTTCGACAAACTGCGGCGTTATGTACTGGTAGCCCTGGGCCAGGGGTTTGAGCGCATAGGTGTCGATCACGTCGTTGAACTTGTAAATCGGGCGGTTGACGCTTTCCCAAGGATCCTCTTCCGTGGCTGCCTGAGCAACGAACGGAACCAGCATCACACTGGCGCACACACAAATCCTGGCTAGATGATTGCTCCAGCGCATAGAAAAAAACTCCTTGGTTTGTACTGGCCCGGGCACTTGGCCCAGGCAATAAGTTGCCAAGTATAAGACGTAAACGCCGTTTAAGGCACTTTGCACGAAATTCACATTGAAGGAATCGTGCCAAATGCGAGCGATTCACGTCCATGTCACTCAACTGTCACCGTCGCTCGCTAACCTTCAGGCTATTTCAGGGACGTTGACATGCCACTCGCCGAAGCCTTGCCCCAAACCGCACCCAGCCTGACCGCCGTACTGTTCGGCCTCAGTGGCTGCCTGGTGGATTTCGGCGCACACACGCGCCGGCACGGCAGCCACTCGGCCGAACACGCCGAGGCCACACCCGGCGCACTGGATAGCCTGCGCAGCTTGCAGCGGCGGAAAATCCCCTGCGCCTGGCTCGATGAGCTGCCCCCTGCCCTGAGCCAATCCCTGGCCGCGGCGTTGCCTGAATGGATCAAGCCATCGCAACATCTAGCAACAAATACCCCATGGCCCGCCCCGAACGCCTGCTGGCAAGCCTTGATGACCCTGAACGTCGAGCGACTCGACGGCTGCGTACTGGTGAGCGGCGAACCCCGCCTGCTGCAAGCGGGGCTCAATGCCGGGTTGTGGACCATTGGCCTGGCGTCCTGCGGCTCGCTGTGCGGATTGACGCCTCAGGAATGGCAAGCGCTGGCCCCGCAGGGGCGCGACATCAAACGCGCCAAGGCCACGATGCAACTGTTCGGTCTGGGTGTGCATTCGGTGATCGATCACCTCGGTGAACTCGACACCTGCCTGGCCGATATCAGCTTGCGTCGGCTCAAGGGCGAAAAGCCCTGACCGAGATCATGCACGTTGCGCGCGAGTGGATTAATCTAAAGGTCAGCCATCGACCTTTGGCTCGCTGCCTTGGTCTATGCCAGTGCCTATCGATAGAAGGAAGAACGCCATGCCTGCCCGCGAACTGCAAGAACAACTCAATGCCCTGCGCGAGCAATTGGAACAGAATCCTCCGTTGTCCGAAGCCGAACGCGCCGAGTTACACGAACTGATGCAACAGATCGAGTTGAAACTTGAACTCGAAACCAAAACCCAGGACTCCAGCCTCGCCGATGGCGTCAACCTGGCTGTCGAGCGCTTCGAACTCGAACATCCAACGCTTGCCGGCACCCTGCGCAACATCGGGCAGGCCTTGGCCAACATGGGAATCTGAACCCAACAATGCCTTTGTAGGAGCGAGCCTGCTCGCGATGGAGTGTCAGCTACCTTGGCGTCTACTGACACACCATCGCGAGCAAGCTCGCTCCTACAATTGGATCGTTACTGGCGGACCAGGCGATGGTTTGGCAGCTGCACTTCTTCAGTACTGCGATACGGGTTGATATCCAGCCCGCCGCGCCGCACATAACGCGCATACACCGTCAGTTTCTCCGGTTTGAGCAACCGCTGCAGGTCGAGGAAGATCCGCTCTACACACTGCTCATGGAAGTCCGAATGCTGGCGGAAGCTGACGATGTATTCGAGCAGGCTCGCGTGATCCAGCGCCGCGCCACGGTACTCCACCGCCACGCTGCCCCAGTCCGGCTGGCTGGTGACCGGGCAGTTGGACTTGAGCAAATGGCTGTGCACGCTCTCCTCGACAATGCGCGAGTCATCGCAACGCAGCAGTTCCGGCCGCGGATGCTCGTAGTTGCTGACGCTGATATCCAGCTCGTCGATGCACACGCCCGGCAAGGCCACGACGCCTTCGCTTTCGACATCCTTGAGACTGCGAATGCGCACGCCCACCGGCTTGCCGGCAGCCGCCGACAAATCCTTGACCAACGTCGCCTCGAGGCTCGCGGTATCGGCAAACGGCGTCTGGTTCAGGGAGTTGAGGTACAACTTGAACGACTTCGATTCGATGATGTTCGGCGAATCCGCCGGAATGCTGAATTCGCCGATCGCCACCACCGGCTTGCCCGACGGCAGCAGCCAGGACAATTCGAAGCAGTTCCAGAAGTCCACGCCTTTATACGGCAGGGTTTGCGCCGTCAGGCCCAGTTCCGCCCACTTCGCGGTGCGCGGGATCGGGAACAGCAAGGACGGCGTGTAGGTGGCGATGTATTCGCTGGACTTGCCCAGCGGCGAATGTTCGGCTGCGGGATGCATGGCGGAAACCTGACTGAAGAATCAGCGGATTCTATCAGCCTTTGCTCCCGCCTTTGAGTGCTTACTGACTGACTGTCAGTTTACCGACCATGCCGGCCTGATAATGACCGGGAATGTTGCAGGCAAACTCGAGGCTGGTGGCCTTGCTGAAGGTCCAGGTCAGCTCGGCGGTCTTGCCCGGCTCCACCAGCACGCTGTTGGGGTCGTCATGCTTCATGCCTTGGTCCATTTGGCCGTGATCCATGCCGACCATGTTGCCGTGGTCCATTGCCTTCATGCCGGTCGGCATCAGCATGCCGCTCTGTTGCATCTGTAGCATTTCCTGCTGGTGTCTGGCGTGCATCGCCGCATCCCCCAGGTTGAACTCATGCAACAACTGGCCTTTATTGACCAGCACGAAGCGCACGGTTTCCCCGGCCTTGATGTCGATGGCCTGCGGCGTGAAGGACATGTCACCCATGACCAATTCGACGCTGCGGGTCGCCTTGGCCGCCGAGGCCGGTTGACCGAAATCGTAGGAATGCCCGACCTCCGCCCACACCGGTGAACTCAGCGCCAGCAAACACAGGATTTGCGCCACGGATTTGCGTAAAAACATCGTCATACTCCAAGAAGATAAGGCTCGGCATGCGAAAAACTCTAAACTGCCAGCACTGCCCGCAACCTGACAGCCTGATTACAACTTTGTCAGGTTGCCCTGTAAGAACGCCGCCCACGGTATAAAGCGTTCGTTCCATTTGCCATGAGTCGCCCATGAAACTGCTGATCGTCGAAGACCAACCGAAAACCGGCCATTACCTGCGCCAAGGCCTGGCCGAGGCCGGGTTCAACACGGAACTGGTGGCCGATGGCAACACCGGCCAGCAATTGGCCCTCAGCGGCGAATATGCCCTGCTGATTCTCGATGTGATGCTGCCGGGTCGTGACGGCTGGCAGATTCTGCAAGCGGTGCGCAGCGCTGGCCTGGACACGCCGGTACTTTTTCTGACGGCGCGTGACGCCGTGGAGGACAGGGTTCACGGCCTCGAACTGGGCGCCGATGACTATCTGGTCAAGCCGTTTGCCTTCTCCGAACTGCTGGCACGAGTGCGCAGCCTGTTGCGTCGCGGCAGTGCCACGCCTCAGGAGACCAGCCTGCAACTGGCCGATTTGCGCCTGGACCTGATCCGTCGCCGGGTCGAACGCAGCGGCCAGCGTATCGACCTGACCGCCAAGGAGTTCGCCCTGCTGGAAATGCTCCTGCGCCGCCAGGGCGAAGTCCTGCCCAAGTCGCTGATTGCGTCCCAGGTCTGGGACATGAATTTCGACAGCGACACCAATGTCATCGAGGTGGCGATCCGTCGTCTGCGCCTGAAGATCGACGATGAATTCCCCAACAAACTGATCCACACCGTGCGCGGCATGGGTTACGTCCTCGAAGAGCGCCCCGCCTGATGCGCCGGCTGTCCTTGAGCAGCCGCCTGGCGCTGTTGTTTGCGGCGTGCACCGCCGTGGTGTCGTTGTTCGCCGGGGTACTGTTCAGCCGCGCCAGCGAGGCGCACTTCATTGAGCTGGACCAGCAACTGCTGGTCGGCAAACTGATTGGCTTGCGTCGGGCCTTGCACGACTTCCAGTCGAGTGACAGCGAAGTGAAACTGGCCAAGGAACTGAGCCGGCAGGCTGGCCTGCCCCTACGAATCACCGGCAGCGATGGCCAGCGCTGGTTTGACAGCTCGACCAACATTCCGCAGACATTGCCGCGCCAGCCCGGGTTGTCGACGGTGAGCCATGAAGGCATGGATTACCGCGTGCTGAATGCGCCGCTTTTCGCGGACAAACCCGAGTCCCCGCAACTGACCCTGCTGCTGGACATCACCCACCACCAGCATTTTCTGCAACGCATGCAGCGTTTGATCTGGCTGACCGTCGGCCTGTCAGCCCTGGCCACCGCACTGCTGGGCGCCTGGGCGGCACGCAGCGGCTTGCGCCCGTTGCGGCGGATCAGTGCGGTGGCCAGCGGCGTTTCCGCGCAATCGCTGAACGCGCGCTTGCCTGAAGAAAACATGCCGCCGGAACTGGCGGAAATGGCCCACAACTTCAACGCCATGCTCGGACGCCTCGACGACTCGTTTCAGCGCCTGTCCGCGTTCTCCGCCGACATTGCCCATGAACTGCGCACGCCACTGTCGAACCTGCTGACCCACACCCAGGTCACCCTCACCCGCCCTCGCCCCATCGAAGACTATCGCGAAGCGCTGCACAGCAACCTCGAAGAACTGCAATGGATGGCGCAACTGGTCAACGACATGCTCTACCTGGCCAAGGCTGACCATGGGTTGTTGATCCCCAAGCGCGAAGCGCTGGAACTGGCCGAAGAAGCAGACCTGCTGCTGGAGTTTTTTGCGCCACTGGCGGAAGACGCGCGGGTAACACTGAGTCGTGACGGCAATGCCCGTATCGAAGGTGACCGCAGCATGTTGCGGCGGGCGCTGTCGAACCTGCTGGACAATGCACTGCGGTTCACACCGGCCGATGGCGATGTTCGGGTGCGAATCGTCGATCAACCAAAAGAATTGCGCCTGACTGTTGAAAATACCGGCCAACAGATTCCCGAAGATCTATTGCCGCGGCTATTTGACCGCTTTTACCGTGCAGACCCGGCACGCCGCGAAGGCAGCAGCGAACATGCGGGACTGGGACTGGCGATCACCCAGTCGATCATCCGTGCCCATGGCGGGCAGATTCGTTGTGAATCGGAGAATGGGTGGACCAGGTTTGTGATCGAGCTGCCAAGGGGAGATTGAGGCCAACAGTTCTGGCCTCCATCACCTGTAGGAGCTGGCTTGCCAGCGAAAGCGGCTTCCGAAAGGGACATTGAGGCTGGCAGGACCGGCCTCTTCGCGAGCAGGCTCGCTCCCACAGTTGACCGAGTTGACTCAGATCTAATGTGGGAGCGAGCCTGCTCGCGAAGGCAGTGTTACGGGTTACGAATATCTCAGTGCATGAGCCGGCTCGATCTTCGCCGCCCGCCACGCCGGGTAAACCGTGGCCAGGAAGCTCATGACGAAGCCCGCCGTGCAGATCAGCGCCACATCCGCGCCTTGCAGCTCGGACGGCAGGTTGCTGACGAAATACACGTCGGAACTGAAGATATGCTGCCCGCTGACCCGCTCGATCCAGCCCACGATCTGGCTGACGTTCAACGCGGCAATCACGCCCAACACACCGCCAATCAGGGTGCCGACGATACCGATCACGGTGCCCTGCACCATGAAGATCGCCATGATCTGCCGTGGCGTGGCGCCGATGGTACGCAGGATCGCGATGTCCGCGCCCTTGTCGTTCACCACCATGATCAGGGTCGCGATGATGTTGAACGCCGCCACCGCAACGATCATCAGCAACAGCAGGCCGATCATGGTTTTTTCCATTTTCATCGCACTGAACAGGCTGCCCTGGGTGTGGGTCCAGTCGTCAGCCTTGTAGGCGGCGCCCAGCCCCGTGGCGATATCGCTCGACACCTGCGGCGCGGCATACAGGTCCTTCACCGCCAGGCGCACGCTCTGCACCTGATTCGGCTCCCAGTGCTGCATCTGCGCGGCATCGGCCATGTGGATCAGCGCCATGGTGCCGTCCAGTTCGGCGCCGACCTTGAACACACCGACCACATTCAGCCGTTGCATGCGCGGGGTAATGCCACCCGGCGCATTGCTGACTTCCGGCACGATCAGGGTGATCTTGTCGCCGACGTTCAAGCGGAAGCGGCGCGCCGTGATCTCGCCGATCACCACACCGAATTCGTCCGGTTTCAGGGCTTCGAGACTGCCCTGGACGATGTGCTTGGCGACGATCGACACCTGGCCTTCCAGCGCCGGATCGACGCCGCTGACCTGGATTGGCTGCATCGTGCCCTTGTAGGACAGCATGCCTTCCATCTCGGTGAACGGCACCGCCGCCGTCACTTCCGGATTTTTCATCGCGGCCGCTGCCACGGGTTTCCAGTCGTCAATCGGGTTGACGCCGACGATGGTGGCGTGGGGCACCATGCCAAGGATGCGCGAGCTCATTTCGCGCTGGAAGCCGTTCATCACCGACAACACCACGATCATCGCCAGCACGCCGAGGGCGAGGCCGATCATCGAGGTCATCGAGATGAAGGAAACAAAGCGATTGCGGCGCTTGGCGCGGGTATAGCGCGTGCCGATAAAGATCGATAACGGTCTGAACATTCGCTGGGGCACCGTATGGAAATAAATGACCCGACGCCTTTCCAGGCATCGGGTTTCAGCCAATCAGATAGGCGTGAGGCAACCTTCCTGCAGGTGCAGGACGCGGTCCATCTGGCGGGCCAGGTTCATGTCGTGGGTCACCACCAGGAACGCCGTGCGCATCGAGGTGCTGAGTTCCAGCATCAAGTCCTGAATGCCCTGGGCGGTGTGGGAGTCGAGGTTGCCGGTTGGCTCGTCGAGCATCACCAGGCCCGGTGTGTTCACCAGGGCGCGGGCGATGGCCACACGCTGACGCTCGCCACCGGACAATTCGGCCGGTTTGTGCTCCAGGCGATGGCCCAGCCCTACCCGCTCCAGCAACGCCGTGGCACGCTGACGCGCCTCGGGGATCGCGGTCTTGCCGATCAGCAGCGGCATGCAGACGTTTTCCAGCGCAGTGAATTCCGGCAGCAGGTGGTGGAACTGATACACGAAGCCGAGGGCGCGATTACGCAGCAGGCCGCGTTTCTTCTCGCTCAGCGCCGACAGCTCTTCACCGTCGAGCCAGACGCTGCCCTTGGTCGGCGTATCGAGGCCGCCCAGCAGGTTGAGCAAGGTACTTTTGCCCGAGCCCGACTTGCCGACAATCGCCACGCGCTCTCCCGGGTGCAACTCCAGTTGCAGGCCGGCCAACACTTCCACCGATTCCGGGCCTTCCTCGTAGGACTTGCCCAGGCTGCGGCAGCTCAAGATTGCTTTATCACTCATGCCCGACTCACTCATAACGTAGCGCCTCCGCAGGCTGGGTGCGCGCGGCACGCCAGGCTGGATACAGGGTGGCGAGGAAACTCAGGACCAACGCCGCAGAGCAGACCATCACGACGTCCTGGCTCTGCACTTGCGATGGCAGGTAATCGATGAAATACACGTCGGCGTTGAGGAATTTGTGCCCGATCAGTCCTTCGAGGGCCGAAATCGCGGCACTGACATTCAGCGCGGCGAAGATGCCGACCACAGCGCCTATGGCCGTGCCGACCACGCCAATCACTGTGCCCTGCACCATGAACGTGCGCATGATCGTGCCCGGCGTGGCGCCCAAGGTGCGCAGGATCGCGATGTCGCCCTTCTTGTCGTTCACCACCATCACCAGCGTGGAAATGATGTTGAACGCCGCGACCGCGACGATCAGCAGCAGCAACAGGCCGATCATGGCTTTTTCCATGCGGATCGCCTGGTACAGGTTACCGTGGGTGCGGGTCCAGTCGCGGGCGTAGAAGCGGTCTTCACCGAGATCGCGGGCGATGCTCCACGCGGTGCGCGGCGCCTGGAACAGGTCGTCGAACTTCAGGCGCAAGCCCTGGACCTGATCCGGTTTCCAGCGATGCAGCCGGGCCAGGTCCTGCAGGTTGGTGACGCCCAGATAGCCATCGAGCTCGCCGGCGCCGACATGGAAGATGCCGACCACGGTAAAGCGCTTCATGCGCGGGAACATCCCGGCCGGGGTCACGGTGACCTCCGGGGCGACGAAGGTCAGCTTGTCGCCGATCACGGCACCGAGCTTGGCCGCCGCCTTGTCGCCGATGACGATGCCGAACTCACCCGGCACCAGATCGTCGAGTTTTCCCTGGGTCATGAAGTGATCGATGATCGACACCTGACGCTCTTGCGCCGGGTCGATGGCATTGAGCAGGACTTTCGAGACCTTGCCGTTATTGGTCAGCAAGCCCTGCATTTGCGTAAACGGCGCCACGGCCGTCACCTGCGGGTTCTGCTTGACCTTGGCCGCCAGGCTTTGCCAATCGCTGATCGGCTCGCCGGACTCGATGGTCGCGTGGGGCACCATGCCCAGCACGCGGGTGCGCATCTCATGATCGAAGCCGTTCATCACCGACAGCACCACGATCATCACGACCACGCCAAGGGCGAGCCCGATCATCGAAGTCAGGGAAATGAATGACACAAAATGATTGCGACGCTTTGCACGGGTGTAACGCGTGCCGATAAATACGAAGAGAGGTCTGAACATGTCGGGGCTTGTTCGGAGGGAAAAGGAACGTCCTTGTGGCGGGGGTCGATAACCAGCTTTACACTCAGACCACCGCCGCTACCATGGGTTCGCCATGTCGACATTAGATGAAGAAGATCGCCGCGAATACTACCGTATCGAGGATACGATCGCACTGGAAATTCGGCTCCTGTCCGCTGCTGAAGCCACAGGCCAGGAAGTGTTGCAGGATGCTTCCCCACTCTTCAACTTGCTCAGCGAACTGCACCTGAGCGAATTTGAGTCGCAACACCTGTTGCGCCAGCTCAGCGAACGCGACCGCACGACCGCCGCATTCCTCAAATCCCAGAACAAACGCATCGATTTGCTGAGCCAGGTCGTCGCTCTGACAGTGCTCGGGCAGATCGGCGAACCGCAGCCGGTGATCATCTCCGAAGGCGGCATCGACTTTCAGCATCCAACGCCCATTGCCGCCGGCGCACACCTGTCGGTCAAGCTGGTGCTGATGCCGCAAGCCCTGGGCCTGCTGCTGCGCGCTCGCGTCACCCATTGCGACCGCAAGGGCGATGGCTATGACGTCGGCACCGAGTTCGAACACCTGACCGACGCCCAGCGCCAACTGCTGGCCCGCCACATCTTGCAAAAGCAGGCCCAGGAACGACGACTGGCCCGCGAACAACTCGAATCAGGCAATTAATTTAAGGAAGAACCGTGACCCTCATCTACGGCCATCGCGGCGCCAAGGGCGAAGCACCGGAAAACACCCTGACCAGCTTTCAGGAATGTCTCAAGCACGGCGTGCGTCGCTGCGAACTGGACCTGCACCTGTCCATGGATGGCGAGCTGATGGTCATTCACGACCCGACCCTCAAACGCACCACGGACCGTCGCGGCAAGGTCGTCGAACACACGGCGGCGGAGCTTGTGACCTATGACGCACGCATGGGCGGCCCGGGCTGGATCAAGCCGTGCCCGATTCCGACGCTGGAAGAACTGTTCGAGAAATGCGACTTCGATCACTGGCAGCTGGAGGTCAAAAGTGCATCAAGGATGCGTGCCGCGACCACCGTGCTGGCGATTCGCGAAATGGTCCAGCGTCATGGCCTGATGGACAAGGTGACGATCACTTCGAGTTCCCGTGAAGTGCTCAAGGCGGCGCTGGAACTGGTGCCGGACGTATCCCGCGGGCTGGTGGCCGAGTACGCCTGGCTCGACCCGCTGAAGGTCGCGGCCAGCTATGGCTGTGAGATCCTGGCGCTGAACTGGACCCTGTGCACGCCGGAACGCCTGCAAAGGGCGCAGCGTCAGGGGCTGCATGTGTCGGTATGGACCGTCAACGAGCCCGCGCTGATGCGCAGGCTCGCCGACTTCGGCGTTGACAGCCTGATTACAGACTTTCCCGGTTTGGCCACCGCCACGCTCGAGAATTGCTGAAATCGGTCTCCCCGGCCGGCTCAGGCCACCGGCCGGAGCCGCTCAAAAAAGCCGGTTGAGGCCGTCGTATGCCGCTACCCGATAGGCTTCGGCCATGGTCGGGTAGTTAAACGTGGTGTTGACGAAGTACTTCAGGGTGTTCTGTTCGCCCGGCTGGTTCATGATCGCCTGACCGATGTGCACGATCTCCGACGCCTGATAACCGAAGCAGTGAACACCCAGCACTTCCAGGGTTTCACGGTGGAACAGGATCTTCAGCATGCCTTGCGGCTCGCCGGCGATCTGCGCCCGCGCCATGCTCTTGAAGAACGCCTTGCCGACTTCGTACGGCACCTTGGCCTGGGTCAGCTCCTGCTCGTTCTTGCCGATCGAGCTGATCTCCGGAATGGTGTAGATGCCGGTCGGCACGTCATTCACGAAACGCCAGCTACCGTTATCGACGATGCTGCCAGCGGCCGAACGACCCTGGTCATGGGCGGCACTGGCCAGGCTCGGCCAGCCGATCACGTCACCGGCGCCGTAGATGTTCGGCACGCAGGTGCGGTATGCCTCGTCGACTTCGATCTGGCCACGGCTGTTGACCTTCACGCCGATGTTTTCCAGACCCAGCTGATCGGTGTTGCCGGTACGACCGTTGCACCAGAGCAAGGCGTCGGCCTTGATCTTCTTGCCGGACTTGAGGTGCAGGATCACGCCATTGTCCACGCCTTCGACGCGGTCGTAGTCTTCGTTATGGCGAACCGTGATGTTGTTGTTGCTGAAGTGGTAGCTCAGGGCCTGGGAGATTTCCGAGTCGAGGAAGCTCAGCAGTTGCCCACGGTTGTCCACCAGTTCAACCAATACACCCAGACCGCTGAAGATCGAGGCGTATTCGCAACCGATCACGCCGGCGCCGTAAACGATGAGTTTGCGCGGGGTGTGGCCGAGGCTCAGGATGGTGTCGCTATCGTAGATACGCGGGTGGTGGAAATCGATGTCCGCCGGGCGATAAGGACGCGAACCGGTGGCGATGATGATGTGCTTGGCCACCAGCTTTTCGACCACGCCGTTGGCGCAGACCACTTCGATGGTTTGCTCGTCGGCGAAGCTGCCGGTGCCGAAGAACACGTCGACGCGGTTACGGGCGTAGTAGCCGGTACGCGAAGCGACTTGTTTGGAAATGACTTTCTCGGCGCTTTTCAACACGTCCGGGAAGGAGAACCAGCGCGGCTCACCGATGGCTCGGAACATCGTGTTGGTGTTGAACTGCATGATCTGCCGCACCGAGTGACGCAGTGCCTTGGACGGGATGGTGCCCAAGTGAGTGCAGTTGCCGCCGACCTGGCGACGGCTATCGACCATCGCGACCTTGCGCCCTGCCTTGGCGGCGTTCATTGCCGCGCCTTCTCCCGCCGGGCCGGAACCCAGCACCACCACGTCGTAGTTGTAGACAGCCATGCGTACTCCTCAGAACAGGCCGCGGCACCCTCGGCACCTGCGGCTAAATCACGCCAATGCGTGGCATGAAGGAACAATTTGGGGCCAGTGCAGAACCCGGACACAGTCTATAGAAGCGTCAACGCCGCGCACATTAACCCTTGGTCGCGTCGTAGGCTACTTTTGCCTGCACTACAACGCCAGTTTTCAATGCTCAAATCGCCACAATCACTCGGTTTTTTCGCCACTGAGGCGTTCAAAAGCGAGACTGCTGCGCGTGACGAAACCTGTATCGGCACGAATCACAAAAAATGCGCCGATAGCGTGTTTTTCTGCGTAGTCCCAACCGCGCTCAGGACCAAGAATCAGCAACAGCGTCGATAAGCCATCGGCCATCAACGCCGAAGGATGAATCACCGTGACCGATGCCAGACGGTGTGAGACCGGCGCACCGCTGCGCGCATCGAAAGTGTGGGAAAAACGCTGGCCGTCCTGCTCGAAGTAATTACGATAGTCGCCGGACGTGGACAGGCCATAACCATCGACAACAATGACCCGCTCGGCCACCTGCCGGTCATCCCGAGGTTCTTCCAAGGCGATGCGCCATGGTGAGCCGTCGGGCTTCTTGCCAGCGGCCTTGAGTTCGCCGGTGACTTCGACGAGGTAATCGTGGATGCCTTTTTCCTCGATCCTTGCAGCAATCGTGTCAACGGTGAAACCGGCGGCGATGCTGTTGAAGTCGACCTCGACCGCGGCGTCCTTGCACAACCGGTCGCCCTCGATGCGCAAGTGTTCGTGGCCGACGCGCTGGCGGGCTTCGGCGAGCGCTTCGGCGCTCGGGACTTTTTCCCCGCGGGCCTGCGGACCAAATCCCCAGAGATTGAGCAACGGCTCCACCGTCAGATCGTAGGAACCGTCGCTTTGCACTGACAGCTGCTCACCCACGCGGACCAATTCGAGGATCGACGCCGGCATTGCCTGACAGCGGTTGGCCGGTAATGCATTGAAGCGCTCGATGTCCGAGTCGCTGCGGTAGGTCGACATTTTCCGGTCAATATCAGCGAGGATCTGCTCAACCTGGACACGGACCTCGTCCTGCGCCGGCAGGCCGGCATGGCGCACATACTTGATCGAATAAGTGCTGCCCATGGTCGGGCCGCCGAAGGTTTCGAGGGCGTCGCCGTTACCACAACCTGATAGTGCGCCGAGCAGCAAAAATGCCACCCCCTGCCACCTGATCAACAATTCCCGAGTTCCCCGAAACATCCCCTGACACGCCGCCAGGGCCAGCCATTATGCGATAGAACTGTGGGAGCGGGCTTGCTCGCGAAGAGGCCGGCACATTCAACAGAGGTGTCGACTGATCCACCGCTTTCGCGAGCAAGCCCGCTCCCACCATTTTGATCTTCAGTGACCGCCAATCCCACGGCCGGCCACAATCCCTGTGAGAGCGGGCTTGCCCGCGATGAGGTCATCACAGTCAACATTGATATTTCTGTCAGACCGCTATCGCGAGCAGGCTCGCTCCCACATTGAATGGCTGGCGTAATCACTACCGCGCAAACACCACCAAACCCTGTGGGAGCGAGCCTGCTCGCGATGGTCGTCAACGATAACGCGTGCTCACTAGTTAAACGCAGCGTTCTTGGCTGCATCATCGGAACACCGCCCGGAGCAAGTTCGCTCCTACTAAATACTTGACCGAACAGCAACGGCTGCAAACGGGGTCTTTTCATGGAGTCGCGGTATCGGTGACGCATTGTTTTAGTCGACCCGAATCCGTGCCGCTGCCTTCGCTGTGATCAATGTCGCCGTTGGCATTGAGGTAAATATGCGTATTGGGCCACCTAGGGGTTACGTTGACGCAATGTCGGAGCGCGCCATCGTTCCACCAGGAAATTTCCATGAAAAAATTCTCATCCGGAAACAGAAAGCCATAATCACGCGTACCGCCTCCGGGTTGCATACGCCCCTTGAAAATACGGTCCTGCACGTTCCATATGTATTTAAGTTCGCCACGAGCATCTTCGGAGTAGTGAACAGTCACAGTAGGTAACGCAATATCCCAATGAGTGATGGCCAAAAACACAACTGGAATCCACAACCATCGCTTATACCGTCTCCGGGATTTACTTGCAGTCGTGGACACGAATTCCATCTCCCAGAATCGCACTGCATGTCGCTTTGATCCCTTGGCTCTTCATGGGCTCGCTGTATCAGTGATGCATTGTTTTAGTCGATGCGAATCCGTACCGCTGCCTTCGCTGTGATCGATATCGCCGTTGGCATCGAGGTAGATGTGCGTATTGGACCATGTCGGCGTTATATTGACGCAGTGCCGGAGATCTTTATCGTTCCACCAAGAGATCTCCATGAAAAACTTCTCATCTGGAAACAAGAACCCATGGTCCCGTGTGCTGCTGCCGGGGGGAGGTCTCCTTTGTAAATCCGGTGCTGCACATTCCAGATGAACCGCAGTTCGTCAACGCCATTCTTGGAGTAATGGACGGTTGCGGTAGGAAGCACAATAATTCGCCAGAGGACAATCAGCAAAAGCACCAGCAGGGGCAGCAATAGCGGTAGCAACGGAATCCATAGCCACCGAATGTAGCGCGACCGAGGTTTTTTAGGCGTGAACACGGACTTCATACCCCCCAAAGTCGCACTACAAATTGTGTAGTCGTTTTTATTCCTTTGCCTCTTTCATGGGCTAGCCGTGTCTGTTTTGCATTGTTTTAGTCGGTCCGAATCAGTGCCGCTGCCTTCGCTGAGATCAATATCACCATTGGCATCAAGATAGATATCCGTATTAGGCCACTTCGGAGTTATGTTGACGCAGTGGGCACGAACATTTTTGCTCCACCAGGAGATTTCCATAAAAAAATTATCATCCGGAAACAAAAAACCATTATCGACCGTACCTCCGCCGGGTTGCATCCCGCCTTTGTATATCCGGTGCTGGACATTCCAGATATACCTGAGTTCCTCCCTTCCATTTTCGGAGTAGTGAATGGTTACAGTCGGAAGTGCAATATCCCAGTAGCTAATGGCCAGATACACAAATGGAATCCACAACCACCTTCTATACCTCGGACCTGTTTTACGTACAGGTGTGGACACGGACTCCATCCCCCCAATTTTCGGGTGCGACTGCCAGCACTTCGGCCATGATAATTTTAGCTGTCACCCCACCACTTGAGTGTCGATTGGCGAGTTTCACACCAATACTTATCGCCACTCTATCTGCGATATCGTCAAATGCCCGCAGCCCATCAGATAGACTCGCCGTTAGATGCGGCCCGGGGTTCTTCTTACGGTCTTCTAACCACCTTTTTGTGTCCGAACCTATTTGTTCAACTCCCGCGCCATCTAACAATACGCTTTCTGAAAGCCCTCCTACGATGCCGACGTACCCATAATGGATATTCGACCAAATATCGTAGTAGTACTCGTACCTCCCTTGCTTGTGCCGAACGACACCGTCATACATCGCCTCCAGCTTCGGCTTGTGATCCCACTCCATATTCTGACCCACCTGCTTCGTCCAAATCGCCATCGCCTCAAGCTTCTTCGTCCATGCAATTCCGTTGAAATTTGGTGGTCCAGCCAGTCTGGCGTACCAGGGTAACGCCCGAAATTTCCTGGCTTGCGCGCTGCTGTCGTAGCTCATCAGCTCTTTCATTTTCAACACGGACGGATGCTTGATGTTCCTATTCATCTCACCTGCGATGTAGCTGGCAAGCTCTTCCATCTGGTCTGGATGGTTACAGGCTTCGCTTCCACCAAGGTCGCCGGGTGGTGCAGAGATCTTATCTGCCAGCTTCAGATCAACCACCTGAGGCTTGGCCGTAAAGCTGTTTTCAGCCGGAGCCGCCGGTGAGCCTGCAGCCCTCGCGGCCGGCTGCACAGGGCTTGCGTTGCTTTGATACGTGGCCGTCATTACGGTGGGGATCAGCCGAGCTTTACAGGGGCAGTTGCTGTAACTGTCCAGCGTACCAGCCATGAGCTTTCCATGACTGATCATGTGCGAAATACCACCGACGATCCGATAGGTCTTCCCGTCTTTTCCACACGTGACTCGATCACCATCGCGGGCATGCGCGACGCCATACATCATGATCCGGGTGTCACCATCGAGAACTTTTCCACCGCAGGTGGTTCGGTCATTCAGACCGATGAAATGTCCTTCTTTCATTGAATTTCTTCTCCATTACTTCCGGCCGAGCCCAGAAGGTTTAAGGCCATGGGTTGCGACCGTCAGCTGCGTGAGCATTTAAGCAACGCAGCACTGAGACAGCTTTGGACAGCGCCAGACTTCGCCACTTAATCCGCGACCGATGGCAAAAAATCCTCGCCCATCGACACACCTTCGCGCGCAATAAACACGTAGCCGCCTTGCGGTGTATTGATGATTTCGTCGCCATTGCTGAGCATGCTGCCGACCAGCGCCACATCATTGTTGTCTTGCCCTGCGCCGGTGATGATTTGCGCCGTACTGTCATCGGCATACAGGACGTAGTCGCCTTTTCGCGCTACGCGCACCGAGCGTCCATTTTCCAACTTGAACTCCAGCGGCCCTGTCCCTTGCTGGATCACCCCGCCGTTACGGGTGTGGCTGCCCTCGGTTGCGCACCGGAAGATGGCGATAGCAGGATGAGCGTCGATGTAAGCCTGCTGTTGACGCACAACCACTTGGGCGTGCTCATGAAATTGCGCAATTTGCTGCTCAGTGAAGTGTGGATTGTCCAGACTGCGCAGATACTCTGGGGAAACATCGTTGGTATACAAAGGCTGCAAGGGTGCATTCATTTCAAAATCCATATCCTGGGAAGGGTGTTCAGAAATAATGCGGCGGACGCTAACAGCGTCGCGACCCTCACGGCAGGGTCAAAGGAATGATTCAGAAGTTTCGCCAATAGAAACGATCCTTTTCCTACAGGATTGTTTCTAAAGCGTATTTATTGCGGAGCGCACAAACAAAAACGCCCCGACCAAAGTCGGGGCGCTTCATGTGCCGCTAAAGGCTTAGCGCGGGAAGGCTGGCGGGTTTACACCGGCCATGTCTTCCATCACGCGAACTACCTGGCAGCTGTAACCGAACTCGTTGTCGTACCAGACGTACAGAACAACGCGGTTATCCTGGGTGATGGTCGCTTCCGCGTCCACTACGCCTGCGTGGCGCGAGCCAACGAAGTCGGTGGAAACCACTTCCTGGGAGCTCACGTAGTCGATCTGCTTGTGCAGGTCCGAGTGCATGGCCATCTGGCGCAGGTACTCGTTGATCTCTTCGCGAGTGGTGGCCTTTTCCAGGTTCAGGTTCAGGATGGCCATCGACACGTTCGGCGTAGGCACGCGAATCGCGTTGCCGGTCAGCTTGCCCTTGAGCACTGGCAGCGCCTTGGCGGCTGCGGTGGCGGCACCGGTCTCGGTGATAACCATGTTCAGCGGCGCGGCGCGGCCACGACGGCTGCCCTTGTGGAAGTTGTCGATCAGGTTCTGGTCGTTGGTGAACGAGTGAACGGTTTCGACGTGGCCGTTGATGATGCCGTACTTGTCGTTGACTGCCTTGAGCACCGGCACGATGGCGTTGGTGGTGCAGGAAGCCGCCGAGATGATCTTGTCGTCAGGGCTGATGTCGCCGTGGTTGATGCCGTGAACGATGTTCTTCAGCGCGCCCTTGCCAGGTGCGGTGAGGATCACGCGGGCAGCGCCCGGGCAGGCCAGGTGCTGGCCCAGGCCGTCGGCGTCACGCCATACACCGGTGTTGTCGACGATCAGAGCGTTTTCGATGCCGTACTGGGTGTAGTCGACTTCGGCCGGGCTCTTGGCGTAGATCACCTGGATCAGGTTGCCGTTGGCGGTGATGGTGTTGTTGGCTTCATCGATGGTGATGGTGCCATCGAACGGACCATGAACCGAGTCGCGGCGCAGCAGGCTGGCACGCTTGACCAGGTCGTTCTCGGCGCCCTTGCGGACCACGATGGCGCGCAGGCGCAGGCCGTCGCCACCACCGGTTTTCTCGATCAGGATGCGCGCCAGCAGACGGCCGATACGACCGAAGCCGTAGAGGACAACGTCGGTGCCTTTGCGGGCGGATGCGTTTTGCTGGCCAACCACGTCAGCCAGTTCTTCACGGACGAACTGCTCGGCGGTACGGCCATTGCCTTCGGCCTTGAATTTGGCTGCCAGCTTGCCCAGGTCCACCGAAGCGGCGCCGAGCTTGAGCTCGCTCATCGCCTTGATAAGCGGGAATGTTTCGTGGACGGACAGCTCGCTTTCGTCGGACTGACGGTGACGAGCAAAGCGGTGAGCTTTGAGAATCGCAATGACTGAACGATTGATCAGGCTGCGGCCATAGATCGAGCTCACCACGTTGTTATTGCGGTAGAGCTGACCGATAAGCGGAATCATCGCTTCTGCGAGTGCTTCACGGTCGATCCATTCACCAAGACACTGGTCGGGCTTCTGAGTCACGGGAACCTTCCACTATGTAGGGGCAGAAAAAAGGGGCTACATTATGCCGCCGAGTGACCGCCGTAGCAATGCGCGCCCGTCGTACTTTTCGTAACAATTCATCGTTCAAAAAACTTACGCCTCGCGCCAGCCCAATAAAACCGGGGCTTTCAGCGCAGTCAATTTTTTGGAGGTCACGCCTCGTTGTCCGTAACCCTCCGTAACACTCGTTGTTTTTGCCACTACATATTCAGTAATTTCTGGCAAAAAACCGCCGAATTTTGTCTTTACCACTACATTTCACCAAACCCGTGCTTTAGACGCAGTCTGCAACTGACAGGCGGCATCGTAGACCGCTACAATTACCGACTTTGTCGCAACGCTTGGAGCTCAACCTTCCGTGCCCGTTCTGCGTCTACCGCTTCTCCCTGCCGCGGCAGGTAAACAGCACTGGGGCAACCTGCCCGGTGCCGCCCTGAGCCTGGCCATCGCCGAGGCCGCCAGCGCTGCCAAGCGCTTTACCCTGCTACTGACCGCCGACAGCCAAAGTGCCGAACGGCTGGAACAGGAGCTGGGCTTCTTCGCCCCGGATTTGCCCGTATTGCACTTTCCCGACTGGGAAACCCTGCCCTACGACCTGTTCTCGCCGCACCAGGACATCATTTCCCAGCGCATCGCCAGCCTGTACCGGCTGCCGGAACTGAGCCATGGCGTGCTGGTAGTGCCGATCACGACCGCCCTGCACCGCCTGGCACCGACCAAATTCCTGCTCGGCAGCAGCCTGGTGCTGGATATCGGCCAGAAGCTCGACGTCGAGCAAATGCGCACCCGCCTTGAAGCCACGGGCTATCGCTACGTCGATACCGTGTATGAACACGGCGAGTTCACCGTTCGCGGTTCGCTGATCGATCTGTTCCCGATGGGCAGCAAGCTGCCGTATCGCATCGATCTGTTCGACGACGAAATCGAAACCCTGCGCACCTTCGACCCGGAGAACCAGCGCTCCATCGACAAGGTCAACTCGGTCAAGCTGTTGCCGGCCAAGGAATTCCCACTGCAGAAAGAAGCGGTCACCCGCTTCAAGGCGCGCTTCCGCGAGCGTTTTGACGTCGATTTCCGCCGCTGCCCGATTTTCCAGGACTTGAGCAGCGGGATTACCCCGGCCGGTATCGAGTACTACCTGCCGCTGTTCTTCGAAGAAACCTCGACGCTGTTCGATTACCTGCCCCAGGACACGCAAGTGTTTTCCCTGCCGGGCATCGAGCAAGCCGCGGAAAACTTCTGGAACGACGTGCGTAATCGCTATGAAGAGCGCCGCGTCGACCCGTCCCGTCCTTTATTACCGCCCGCCGAACTGTTCCTGCCGGTGGAAGACTGCTTCGCGCGCCTGAAGAACTGGCCGCGCGTAGTGGCCAGTCAACAGGATGTAGAAAGCGGTAGCGGTCGCGAGCGTTTCCCGGCTCGCGAGTTGCCCAACCTGGCGATCGAAGCCAAGGCCACCCAACCGTTGGCGGCACTGGCCGACTTCCTCGACCAGTTCCCCGGTCGCGTACTGTTTACCGCCGAATCCGCAGGCCGCCGCGAAGTGCTGCTGGAACTGCTGGAACGCCTGAAGCTGCGACCGAAGACCGTCGACAGCTGGCCAGACTTTGTCGCCGGCAAGGATCGCCTGGCGATCACCATCGCCCCGCTCGACGAAGGCTTGCTGCTGGACGACCCGGCCCTGGCCCTGGTTGCCGAAAGCCCGTTGTTCGGCCAGCGCGTGATGCAGCGCCGTCGCCGCGAAAAGCGCACCGATGCCAACAACGATGCCGTGATCAAGAACCTCACCGAGCTGCGCGAAGGTGCACCGGTGGTGCACATCGACCACGGTGTCGGTCGCTACCTGGGCCTTGCGACCCTGGAAATCGACAGCCAGACCGCCGAGTTCCTCGCCCTGGAATACGCCGAAGGCGCCAAGCTCTATGTGCCGGTGGCCAACCTGCACTTGATCGCCCGCTACACCGGCAGCGACGACGCCCTGGCCCCGCTGCACCGCCTCGGCTCCGAGACCTGGCAAAAAGCCAAGCGCAAAGCCGCCGAACAGGTGCGCGACGTGGCCGCCGAGTTGCTCGACATCTATGCCCGCCGCGCCGCCCGCGAAGGCTACGCCTTCGCCGATCCGAAAGCCGACTACGCCACCTTCAGCGCCGGTTTCCCGTTCGAAGAAACCCCGGACCAGCAAACCACCATCGAAGCGGTGCGCGAGGACATGCTCGCGCCCAAGCCTATGGATCGCCTGGTGTGCGGCGACGTTGGCTTCGGCAAGACCGAAGTGGCGATGCGCGCGGCGTTCATTGCAGTCCACGGTGGACGCCAGGTGGCGATCCTGGTGCCGACCACCCTGCTCGCCCAGCAGCATTACAACAGCTTCCGCGACCGCTTCGCCGACTGGCCGGTGACCGTGGAAGTGATGAGCCGTTTCAAGTCGGCCAAGGAAGTGAATGCGGCGGTCGCGGACCTGGCCGAAGGCAAGATCGACATCGTCATCGGCACGCACAAGCTGCTGCAGGACGACGTGAAGATCAAAAACCTTGGCCTTGTGATCATCGACGAAGAACACCGTTTCGGTGTCCGTCAGAAAGAACAGCTCAAGGCGCTGCGCAGCGAAGTCGACATCCTGACCCTGACCGCCACGCCGATTCCGCGCACGCTGAACATGGCGGTGTCGGGCATGCGCGATCTGTCGATCATCGCCACGCCGCCGGCCCGTCGCCTGTCGGTACGCACCTTCGTCATGGAGCAGAACAAGAGCACGGTCAAAGAGGCCTTGCTGCGTGAGTTGCTGCGTGGCGGCCAGGTCTACTACCTGCACAACGACGTGAAGACCATCGAGAAATGCGCCGCCGACCTCGCCGAACTGGTACCGGAAGCCCGGATCGCTATCGGCCACGGGCAGATGCGCGAACGCGATCTCGAACAGGTGATGAGCGACTTCTACCACAAGCGCTTCAACGTGCTGATCGCCTCGACCATCATCGAGACCGGCATCGACGTACCGAGCGCCAACACCATCATCATCGAGCGTGCCGACAAGTTCGGCCTGGCACAGTTGCACCAGTTGCGCGGCCGGGTCGGACGCAGCCACCACCAGGCGTACGCCTATCTGCTGACGCCACCGCGCCAGCAAATCACCCCGGACGCGGAAAAGCGTCTGGAAGCGATCGCCAACACCCAGGACCTCGGCGCGGGCTTCGTGCTCGCCACCAACGACCTGGAAATCCGCGGCGCTGGCGAACTGCTCGGCGACGGTCAGAGCGGGCAGATCCAGGCGGTCGGCTTCACGCTGTACATGGAAATGCTCGAGCGCGCGGTGAAGTCGATCCGCAAGGGCGAGCAGCCAAACCTCGACCAACCGCTCGGCGGCGGTCCGGAGGTCAACCTGCGGGTTCCGGCGTTGATTCCCGAGGACTACCTGCCGGACGTTCACGCCCGCCTGATTCTTTACAAGCGCATCGCTTCGGCCACCGATGAGGAAGGCCTCAAGGATCTGCAAGTGGAGATGATCGACCGTTTCGGCCTGTTGCCGGAACCGACCAAGAACCTGATCCGCATCACTGCATTGAAATTGCAGGCCGAGCAACTGGGCATCAAGAAAGTCGATGGCGGCCCGCAAGGCGGTCGCGTCGAGTTCGCCGCGCAGACGCCGGTCGACCCGCTGACCCTGATCAAGCTGATCCAGGGCCAGCCAAAACGCTACAAATTCGAAGGCGCCACGATGTTCAAGTTCATGGTTCCGATGGAGCGCCCGGAAGAGCGCTTTAATACTGTAGAGGCGCTGTTCGAGCGCCTCGTTCCGAAAACTGCTTGAAGGACGCCGCATGCGCCTGTTTCGCTCACTGACCCTGCTGACCCTGCTCATTCCAGCGCTGGTCGCACCCACGGCATTTGCCGATGACCTGTATCAGGTCGAAATGATTCTGGTCCGTCAAAACGCCGTACCGGCGATTGTCAGCCGCGCCGCACCGGAAGACTGGGCCGCTGGCGCCCAACCGGTCAGCGCCGACAGCTTGCGTACGCCAAGTCTGAATGGCGAGGTGGAAAAACTCACCAGGAGCGCCGACTACACGGTGTTGCTGCACAAGGCCTGGCAACAGCCCCTCGGCGAAACTGCCAGCAAAGTGGCGATCAGCGACGGCAAGGAACAATATGGTCAGTTCCCGATCGAAGGCACGCTGAACATGACGCTGGGACGCTTTACCGACGTCGACGCCGATTTCTGGGTCAATCAGATCGATGCCAATGGCATGGTGACCGCCAGCGAGCGCCTGAAACAGGAAAGCCACACCAAGAACGGCCAGTTGAACTTCCTCGACAACGGCCACCTCGGCCTGCTGATCAAGATCACCTCGCTGACCGCCCCCGCACCACGGCCAGTCCCCGATGAAATTCCGGACTGATTGAAGTCCTTATGTCCGCGACCCTGAGCAAACCCCTGGCACCCTCCTGGGTCAGCCGATTCAAGGAACAGAGCCTGGAGCGTGGCCGCCGCTACGCGCTGGAGAACCGTGTCAGGATCGTCGAGGCCGGCGACGCCACGATCATCGCCGTTTGCGAAGGCTCTGGCAGTAACGTTTACCGTCAGACCATTCGCCTGCGCGAGTCAGCCAAGGGCACGCTGCTGATGGTCGACGCCACCTGCTCGTGCCCGGTCCACAACAACTGCAAACATTGCGCAGCGGTGCTCCTGCAAGTGCAGGAAACCCTCGACTACCCCGCTGCCGCCAAAGACGCCGAACTTCTGGAAAAACTCCAGGCAGTCCTGGAAAACCGCAGCCCGAAAGCCCCGCCGCAAGTGCTGGTGGACAATGTGCAGCCCCTCCCGCGCCTGTGGCTGGCCAGCATCGAGTTCAGCGCGTTCGAACCGCGCAACGGTCGAATGCAGCGATACATCCAGCATCGGGCGGCGCTGTCTTTCAGTTACCTGGACGAGTACGTTTGCGGACAGAAAAACGCCGACATCCTGATTCGTCAGGAAAGCCAGACGCTGCGGATAAAACGCCACCCGGAAGTGGAACAGTCCTACCGGGAACAGCTGCGAATCCTTGGCTTCAAAGTCGCCACCCGGCAAAGCAAGGCCCTGCCGGAAAGTGCCGGCGAGCTGTTCGAGATGATCAATGACAGCGCCTGGCTGACCTTTACCCTCAATGAACTGCCGAAGTTGCGCACCCAGGGCTGGGAATTGCAGATCGACGAGGACTTCGGCTTCGACCTGACGGCGGTAGACGACTGGTACGCCACGGTCGAACAGGTACCGGAGCGCGACTGGTTCGATCTGGAACTGGGGATCATCGTCAACGGCGAACGCCTGAGCCTGTTGCCGATCCTGCTCAACCTGATGCGCTCCCACACCGAAATCCTCAACCCGGAACGCCTTGCCCGACGCCGCGACGACGAGCTGATCCTGGTCAACATCCCCAATCGCCCGAACTCCGAGCACGGCCCGCTGCAAGTCGCCCTGCCCTTCGGCCGCTTGAAGCCGGTGCTGGCCACCCTCGGCGAGTTCTACCTGCAGGAGCCCGGCGACACCACGCTGCGCCTGAGCAAGGCCGATGCCACGCGCCTGAACCCGCTGGAAGACATGCCGCTACTGTGGGAGGGCGGCGAACAGATCCGCACCTTTGCCCAGCGCCTGCGCGACATCAAGGACCACACGGCCGCCGCCCCGGACGGCCTGAATGCGACGCTACGTCCGTATCAGCTCGAAGGCTTGAGCTGGATGCAGTCGCTGCGGCAGCTGGAAGTGGGTGGAATTCTCGCGGACGACATGGGCCTGGGCAAAACCCTGCAGACACTGGCGCACGTGCTGAGCGAGAAAAACGCCGGCCGCCTCGACCGGCCGTGCATGGTCGTGATGCCGACCAGCCTGATCCCCAACTGGCTCGACGAAGCGGCGCACTTTACGCCGCAGCTCAAGGTACTGGCACTGTACGGTGCCAGCCGCAAAAAGCACTTCGACAAGCTGGCCGACTACGATCTGATCCTGACCACCTATGCGCTGCTGCCCAAGGATGTCGAACGCCTGGCGGCGCAGCCCTTGCACATACTGGTGCTGGACGAAGCGCAATACATCAAGAACCCTGGCAGCAAGGCAGCCCACGCCGCCCGCGAACTGAACGCCCGGCAGCGCCTGTGCCTGAGCGGCACACCGCTGGAAAACCATCTCGGTGAACTCTGGTCGCTGTTTCACTTCCTCTTGCCCGGCTGGCTGGGCGACGTCAAAAGTTTCAACCGCGATTACCGCGTGCCGATTGAAAAACGCACCAGCGAGGTCAGGCTTGAGCACCTCAACGGTCGGATCAAACCTTTTCTGCTGCGCCGCACCAAGGAACAGGTGGCCACCGAGTTGCCGCCGAAAACCGAGATCATCCACTGGGTCGAACTCAACGAGGCCCAACGCGATGTGTACGAAACCATGCGCCTGGCCATGGACAGGAAAGTCCGCGACGAAATCACCCGCAAAGGCGTGGCCCGCAGCCAGATCATCATTCTCGAAGCCCTGCTCAAGCTGCGCCAGGTGTGCTGCGATTTGCGCCTGGTCAACGAGGCGACCCTGCCAACCCGTGGCAGCACGTCAGGCAAGCTCGACAGCCTGATGGAAATGCTCGAAGAACTGTTCGAGGAAGGTCGGCGGATCCTGCTGTTCTCGCAGTTCACCTCAATGCTGTCGCTGATCGAAGACGAACTGAACAAACGCGGCGTGGCCTACGCCCTGCTGACTGGCCAGACTCGCGACCGCCGCACGCCGGTGAAAGAATTCCAGAGCGGCAAACGTCAGATATTTCTGATCAGCCTGAAGGCCGGTGGCGTTGGCCTGAACCTGACCGAAGCGGACACGGTGATTCATTATGATCCGTGGTGGAACCCGGCGACGGAAAACCAGGCGACTGACCGGGCGTATCGCATCGGTCAGGAGAAGCCGGTGTTCGTTTACAAAATGATTGCGCGCGGCACAGTGGAAGAAAAGATTCAGCACCTGCAGAAGGAAAAATCCGACCTCGCGGCCGGCGTGCTGGATGGGCGCAAGGCCGGGGACTGGAAACTGCAGAACGATGATATCGAGGCGCTGTTTGCGCCACTGCCGGAAAACCTTGAAAAGCGCTGATATCTGCGGCGCCTTTTAGATCGCCATCGCGAGCAGGCTCGCTCCCACAAGGTCCGCGCCATACACAAACTCTGTGTACACCGCTAAACCTGTGGGAGCGAGCCTGCTCGCGATAGGGTCAACTCGGTGCCGAGGCTAACTCAGCCCTTGAGCACCCGCGCCAGGGTCGATTTGACCTTGCCCATGCCGTCATGTAACGCCTGCTCGATCTCGGCCATGGTGATCACCGCCGTCGACTTGCCCGCCGCCGGATTCACCACCAGCGCCAGACAGGCGTAATCCAGTTCCAGTTCCCGGGCCAGGGCTGCTTCCGGCATACCGGTCATGCCGACGATGTCGCAGCCATCGCGCTCCAGCCGGGCGATTTCAGCCACTGTCTCCAGGCGCGGCCCTTGAGTGCACGCATACACGCCATGACTGCTGTAGCCCACACCTTCGGCCGCCAATGCCGCGATAAGTTGCTGGCGCAACGGTTCGCTGTAGGGGTAGCTGAAGTCGATATGGGTGACGTGCTCCAGGTCATCGGCAAAGTAGGTGTGCTCACGACCGCTGGTGTAGTCGATCAACTGATGCGGCACGCAGAAATGCCCTGTGCCCATGGCCGAGTGAATTCCACCCACGGCATTGACTGCAAGAATGGCTTCGGCGCCAGCCTGCTTCAACGCCCAGAGGTTGGCGCGGTAGTTGACCTGATGCGGCGGAAACCGATGCGGATGACCGTGACGTGCGAGGAACAACACTTCCTTGCCGGCATACTCGCCGATCTGAACGTCGGCCGAAGGTGCACCATAAGGCGTGTCCACTGTCAGTGACTGGCGAATGCTCAGGCCTTCGAGTTGAGTCAGGCCTGTGCCACCGATAATCGCGTAAACCGTCATAACGAACAGTCCTTAATCAATCAATTGAGCTTCTTTGAGCGCGCCGACAGCGGCCAGCCAGCGCGGGTCCTGACGGTATTCAGAGTTGGCAAACGACTGGCCGCGCATCCGCGCAATGCGCTCGGACGGCTTGACCTTCAAACGCTGGGCAGCGCTCAGGGCGAGCTCGGCAGCCGCACGGTCGTTGCACACCAGGCCCATGTCGCAACCGGCAGTCAGCGCAGCTTCAATACGACTGGCGGCATCGCCGACCACGTGAGCGCCTGCCATGGACAAGTCGTCACTGAAAATCACCCCGTCGAATTGCAACTCACCGCGCAGGATGTCCTGCAACCAGCGGCGGGAGAAACCGGCGGGCTGGGAATCGACTTGTGGATAAATAACGTGGGCCGGCATGACCGCGGCCAGTTGCTTGCTCAATTTGGCAAACGGCACCAGGTCGTTGGCGCGGATCTCGTCGAGGCTGCGTTCGTCGTTGGGAATCGCGACGTGGGAATCCGCTTCCGCCCAGCCGTGGCCGGGGAAGTGCTTGCCGGTGGCCGCCATGCCCGCACTGTTCATGCCACGGATGAATGCACCAGCGAGCAAGGCAGCGCGTTCGGGATCACCCTCGAACGAACGGGTACCCACCACCGCGCTGCGCTGGTAATCGAGGTCGAGCACCGGGGCGAAGCTCAGGTCCAGGCCAACGGCCAGCACTTCGGTCGCCATGATCCAGCCGCACTGCTCGGCCAGGTACTCGGCGTTCGGGTTGTCGGCGATGGCGCGCATGGCGGGCAAGCGCACGAAACCCTGGCGCAGGCGCTGCACACGACCGCCCTCTTGGTCCACAGCCAGCAACAAGTCGGGACGGACGGCGCGGATTGCCGCACTCAATTCACGCACCTGACGTGGGTGCTCGATGTTGCGGGCAAAGATGATCAGGCCGCCCACTTCGGGCTGGCGCAACAATTGGCGATCTTCAGCCGTCAGCCAGGTACCGGCGACGTCCACCATCAACGAGCCTTGCAAGCCAGCAGTCATAAGAATTCCTTGATAACAGAAAACCCGGCCCACACGAATTCGCCGCCAAGGGCATGGCCCGGCAGATTGGCGAGTTCAATGAGGATCGGGTTCAGAACGAGAGTCGGCATGGGCGGCTAGCTTAGCGGATGTCAGCTGCCGCGCCCACCCATGTGCGGTTATACCTTGGCGGCAACCGGTGTCGATTTGCTGCGTGGACGCAACTGGGCAGTGGCCATGGCCGCATCCGTCACACCGGATTCGGCACGCATGCCGGCGGCCAGGAATGGCACCATCAGGCGCATGACCTGCTCGATCGAGGTATTCACGCCGAAGTCGGTTTCGGCAATCGCCCGCAAGGCCTTGATACCGGACATGCTGAACGCCGCCGCACCGAGCATGAAGTGCACGCGCCAGAACAGTTCGATGGGCGGAATACGCGGCGCCGCTTCGTTGACCAGTATCATGTAGCGGCGGAACACCTTGCCGTACATGTCTTCCAGATAACGACGCAAGTGCCCCTGGCTCTGACTGAACGCCAGTCCCAGCAAACGCATGAAGATAGACAGGTCGTTGCCACTGCGCGGCTGCACCACCAGTGCCTGCTCGACGAGGATTTCCAGCAACTCTTCGAGTGTCGGCCTGATTTCGGGTTTGGCCTGACGCCGCTCCAGCTCTTTATCGAGACTGATGCAGAACGGCCCGAGGAACCGCGAGAAAACCGCCTGGATCAACGCCTTCTTCGAACCGAAGTGATAGTTCACCGCCGCCAGGTTGACACCGGCCTTGCTGGTGATCAGGCGCAACGAGGTTTCGGCGAAACCTTTTTCCGCGAACAACTGCTCGGCAGCATCGAGAATGCGTTCAACGGTTTCCGACTGGGCCATGGCTACTCCGCCTGACAAACACTTGTTTGAAACATACGTTTCAGCCCGCGCCTTGTCAAGCCTGGCAGTTCGTTTCGTGAATGGTCGGTCAGACATTTAACCACACAACGGCGAAGCTTCAATCCACTGCCTGATTGACCGTCCGGCGGCCACTGAAAAAAGGAGCATTGCCAAGACCGCCCCACTGTATATAATCCCAGTCACTGTATAAAAAAACAGAGCGATCAATATGCTAAAGCTGACGCCACGCCAAGCCGAGATTCTGGCCTTCATCAAACGCTGCCTGGAAGACAACGGCTACCCGCCGACCCGCGCGGAAATCGCTCAGGAACTGGGTTTCAAATCACCCAATGCGGCGGAAGAACACCTCAAGGCACTGGCCCGCAAGGGTGCAATCGAGATGACGCCTGGCGCCTCCCGTGGCATTCGCATCCCCGGCTTCGAAGCCAAGGCCGACGATTCCACCCTGCCGATCATTGGCCGGGTCGCCGCCGGCGCCCCGATTCTTGCGCAGCAACACATCGAAGAGTCCTGCAACATCAATCCCGCCTTCTTCCATCCGCGCGCCGACTACCTGCTGCGTGTCCATGGGATGAGCATGAAGGATGTCGGCATTTTCGACGGCGACCTGCTGGCGGTCCACACCACCCGCGAAGCCCGTAACGGCCAGATCGTGGTGGCGCGAATCGGCGACGAAGTGACCGTCAAGCGCTTCAAGCGTGACGGCAGCAAAGTCTGGCTGATCGCCGAGAACCCCGAGTTCGCCCCGATTGAAGTGAACCTTCAAGACCAGGAACTGGTGATCGAAGGCTTGAGTGTCGGCGTCATTCGCCGCTAAAGGAGGCACCATGCAGTTCCCACAGCCAGCACCACAGCAAACCCAACTGCCGTTGTTCGAAGCGTTCATGGCACAGCCATTGGCGCCGATTTTGAAAGACGTAGTCGAGTCCCCCTGGAGCGCCGAACCTGACGTTTTCAGCGAGCTGTCACTGCGTGGTGCAGCCGGGAACTGCCTGAGCCTGCTGGCACCGATCCTCAGGGAATTGAGCCAGGACCAGGATGCACGCTGGCTGACACTGATCGCACCACCCGCCAGCCTGACTCAAGCCTGGCTGCGAGATGCCGGCCTCAACCGCGAACGCATTCTGTTGCTGCAACCGCGGGGTACCCAGAGCGCCCAGCAACTGACCTGCGAAGCGTTGCGCCTGGGTCGCAGCCACACGGTGGTCAGCTGGATCAACCCATTGAGCCCGCAATCGCGGCAACAACTGATCAGCGCCGCCCGCACCGGGGACGCTCAGAGCCTGAATATTCGACTGGGCTGACTGACAGACAAGACGCGTGCTTCACCGCGCAAGGCTTCTCCAGGGACTGAGAAGCCGATGTGTAGCGATATCAAGAAAAACGACAGACGGGGATCAATGAAGCACCCGCGACCCCTCGTCCTTGTCGAATTCGCCTTCAACCATGCGACCGGCCATCTGTACACCGACGCTCAACATCGCCTTGGCGACTTCCACGTGCTGTCCTTGCAGGAACGCTTTGGCGTCCTCGGAGAAATCCAAAGTAACCAGAGAACCCTCGTCCTCGGCCCTGCGCAGCTCGATACGGCCGTCTGGTAACTCGACAATTTCTAGAAAGGACGTTGGCATAAAGGACTGTTCTCCACGAAAGGCGGGGATTATATAGGCATCGCTCGGGCTTCGCTTGGGATCTTGACCAGATGTCATTACCCAAATGTGTTTGTCAGCACTCGTTCAACCCTTCACGAAACCGGATCGCCAATGCTTTCAGGTTCTGACGCCAACTCTCCAGCTCCTCCCGACTCAGTTCCTCCGGCGCGTCCTCTTCATCCAGATTGACAGCCTGAATCAGTGGCTGGGTCACGTCCCCTTTCGGCTTGTGCGGCGCGCGCGGCGGTTGAAACAGCGCAGCATGGGCGGCCAGGAGTTTGGCCAGCCAGGTCTCCGGGTTATTGGCCAGCTCGACCAGCTCAGCCATTTCCGGAATGGCGATGGACTCCAGCACTTCGCGAGTCAGCAATAACTCTGCACGGGGCGCATTGGCCTGAGGCAAGCGATAGTAACCGGCGATTTCGTGACACAGCCCCAACAGCGCGCCGTACAGGTGAAACAGAGCGGATTCGCGTCCCGCCTGGATCAGCGCCAGCGAATTCATCGCCCGCCCCTCTTCAGTGCGGGCCAGCGCTTCGAGCGACAAGCCGGCGAAATAAATCTTCTGATTGGTGCGGGTATACAGTTCGTGGGCCATGACGGCAGCCTCCACAACGAAATAATTGCTTCATGCAGGTTGGACAGTGTCGTGGATCAGCCAGGCAAACCGCAAGTCCTCTGCCGATGCCGATGCCGATGCCAACACTGTAGGAGCGAGCCTGCTCGCGAAAAACGTAAACGATAACGTGTACATCCTGGAAAAACGTGTTGCCCTTGAGTTTTTCGCGAGCAGGCTCGCTCCTACAGAGAAAGCAGCAAAAACAAAAAAGGCCGCATGAACACCCGAGGGTGGTCATGCGGCCGTTTCATTACCCCAGGCTGTTAAGCCTTGGCTGCCGGACGCTTGTCTTCGACCGCCCACTTGCCGCCGTCGTAGAACGCTTTCCAGCCAGTCGGCTTCCCGTCAACCTCGGTCTGCACGTACTGTTCCTTGGTCTTGCGACTGTAACGAATCACAGTCGGGAGGCCATCCGGATCTTTCTTCGGTGCTTCGCAGAGGAAGTGATACTTCGGATCGATCTCATCCTTGTGCGGGACGATTTCCATTACCAGCGGAGCACGAGTCTCGCGGTTTTTCGGGAACTGGCTGGCGGCCAGGAACAAGCCTGATGCACCGTCGCGCAGAATGTAGGTGTCGTTGACCTTTTCGCACTTCAGCTCAGGCATCTTCACCGGATCCATCTTCGGCGGTGCCGCATCGCCGCTCTTCAGCAGTTTGCGCGTGTTCTTGCAGGTCGCGTTGGTGCAACCGAAGAACTTGCCGAAACGGCCGGTCTTGAGCTGCATTTCGCTACCGCACTTGTCGCATTCCAGGCTCGGGCCTTCATAGCCCTTGATGCGATAGGTGCCCTCTTCGATTTCGTAGCCATCGCAATCCGGGTTGTTACCGCAGATGTGCAACTTGCGTTTCTCATCGAGCAGGTAAGCATCCATCGCCGTGCTGCAGATCGGGCAGCGATGCTTGCCGCGCAACACCAGCGACTCCGACTCACCCTCGTCGTCCGCCGCGATTTCGTCGCCCGGCACCAGGTTGACGGTGGCCTTGCAGCGCTCTTTCGGCGGCAGGCTGTAGCCCGAGCAACCGAGGAACACGCCGGTCGACGCAGTACGAATCTGCATCGGACGACCGCAGGTGGTGCACGGGATGTCGGTCATCACCGGTTGATTGGCACGCATGCCGCTTTCCGGGCTTTCGGCCACTTCGAGCTTTTTCTTGAAGTCGCCGTAGAACTCGTCGAGCACGTTTTTCCAGTCGCGCTCGCCCTGGGCCACGTCATCGAGATGCTCTTCCATGCCGGCGGTGAAGCCGTAGTCCATCAGGTTCGAAAAGCTCTCGGCCAGACGCTCGGTGACGATATCGCCCATCTTTTCCGAGTAGAAACGACGGTTGTGCAGCGCCACGTAACCACGGTCCTGGATGGTCGAAATGATCGCTGCGTAGGTCGAAGGACGACCGATGCCGCGTTTTTCCATTTCTTTAACCAGGCTGGCTTCCGAGTAACGCGCCGGTGGCTTGGTGAAGTGCTGGGTCGGATCAAGCTTGATCAGCTTCATCGCGTCGCCCTGGGCCATGTCCGGCAATACATCGTCGTCGCCCGGCTTGGCGATTTGCGGCATGACACGGGTGTAACCGTCAAACTTCAGGATGCGGCCCTTGGCGCGCAGCTCGAAGTCGCCGGCACCCACGGTGACGGTAGTCGACAGGTATTGCGCCGGCAGCATCTGGCAAGCGAGGAACTGGCGCCAGATCAGCTCGTAGAGGCGCTCAGCGTCACGCTCCATGCCCGACAGCTTGCTTGGCTCGGTATTGGCGTCAGACGGACGAATCGCTTCGTGAGCCTCTTGTGCGCCTTCCTTGCTGCTGTAGACGTTCGGATTTTCCGGCAGGTACTTCTTGCCGAACTCACCTTCGATATAGGTACGCGCCATCGCCACGGCATCAACCGAAAGGTTGGTGGAGTCGGTACGCATGTAGGTGATGTAGCCGGCTTCGTACAAACGCTGGGCCATCATCATGGTTTTCTTCACACCAAAGCCCAGGCGGTTGCTTGCGGCCTGTTGCAGGGTGGACGTGATGAACGGTGCCGACGGTTTGCTGCTGGTCGGTTTGTCTTCACGCTTGACGATGCTGTAGCTGGAGGACTTGAGCTTCTCCAGCGCGGCCATGGCCTGGGCTTCGTTGAGCGGCTTGAACGCTTCGCCTTTTTCACGAGCCACGTCGAAACGCACGGTCGCGCCCTTGGCTGTGCCGAGGTCGGCGTGAACTTCCCAGTATTCTTCAGGGATGAACGCGCGGATTTCACGTTCGCGCTCGACCACCAGCTTCACGGCAACCGACTGCACGCGACCGGCGGACAGGCCACGAGCGATCTTGGCCCACAGCAGCGGCGAAACCATGTAACCCACCACGCGGTCGAGAAAGCGACGCGCCTGCTGGGCGTTGACGCGGTCGATATCCAGCTCGCCTGGCTTTGAGAAGGCTTCCTGAATCGCCTTCTTGGTGATTTCGTTGAACACCACGCGCTTGTAGCGGCTGTCGTCACCACCGATGGCTTCGCGCAGGTGCCAGGCAATGGCTTCCCCCTCGCGGTCCAAGTCGGTTGCGAGATAGATGGTGTCAGCATCCTTGGCGAGCCGGCGCAGCTCTTCGATGACTTTTTCCTTGCCCGGGAGGATCTCGTACTTGGCTTTCCAGCCATGATCCGGATCGACACCCATGCGCGCGACCAGCTGCTTGCGCGCTTTTTCTTTCGGCGACAGTGCCGGCACTTCACCCGCAGCAGCCTTGCCGCGCTTGGCGGCTGGCTCTTTGCTGGCGCTAGCCGAACCGCTGGTGGGCAGGTCTCGGATATGGCCGATACTCGACTTCACCACGTATTCGTTGCCCAAATACTTGTTGATGGTCTTGGCCTTAGCCGGGGATTCCACAATGACCAGCGATTTGCCCATGGATCAGAAAATTCCTGAATTCGAGAAGTGAAAGGCGATTGGCGCCTGACGCGGCACCGCTATATATAGTGGCAACAAGGTGAGGTCAAGCGCAGGGTATTGCGCGCACTCAGCTTATGGCTTGGTAAAAAGGCTTTCTTCGGCCTGCACCAAAGCAAAGCGTGGCACCTGTTCGCCGTCAACCTCGACGGACTCCAGGAACATGCTCAAGGGGCGCACCCAAAAGCCGTAATCGCCATACAGGGCTTGGTAGAAGACCACTTCTTCTTCGGTTTCCGAATGCCGCGCGACACTGAATACGCGGTACTGCGGACCTTTGTAATGTTGGTAGAGCCCTGGTTGTATCGGCATGCTTTGGCCCTCACTCAAATGTTTTCAAAATAAAATCAAAAATAAATCCGGAAAAACAAAAACCGGGGCACTTGGCCCCGGCTTCCATCAGCGAGACGCTTAAACGCGTTCGAAGACGGTGGAGATGCCTTGGCCGAGACCAATGCACATGGTGGCCACCCCGAAGGTGCCGCCATTCTGCTTCATCACATTGAGCAAAGTGCCGGAGATACGCGCACCGGAGCAACCGAACGGGTGGCCCAGGGCAATTGCGCCACCGTGCAGGTTAACCTTCTCGTTCATCTTGTCGAGCACTTTCAGATCTTTCAGCACTGGCAGGGCCTGTGCGGCGAAAGCTTCGTTGAGCTCGAAGAAGTCGATGTCGGAGATGCCCAGACCCGCGCGCTTCAGTGCTTTTTGTGTGGCCGGTACTGGACCATAGCCCATGATGGCCGGATCCACACCTGCCACCGCCATCGAACGGATCACCGCCAGAGGCTGGATGCCCAGGTCTTGTGCGCGTTGCGCCGACATCACGATCATGCACGAGGCACCATCGGTGATCTGCGACGAGGTACCGGCGGTCACGGTGCCACCCTTCGGATTGAACGCCGGCTTCAGGGCCGCCAGGCTTTCCAGGGTGGTTTCCGGACGAATGGTTTCGTCGTAGTCGAAGGTTTTCAGGAAACCGTTCTCGTCGTAGCCCTGCATCGGGATGATTTCGTCTTTGAACTTGCCTTCCACGGTCGCCTTGTGGGCGAGTTGGTGGGAGCGCACGCCGAAAGCGTCCTGTTGCTCGCGAGTGATACCGTGCATTTTACCCAGCATTTCCGCGGTCAGGCCCATCATGCCCGAGGCTTTCGCCGCGTACAGCGACATGTGCGGGTTCGGATCGACACCGTGCATCATGCTCACATGACCCATATGCTCGACGCCGCCAACCACGAAGACGTCACCGTTACCGGTCATGATCGCTTGCGCAGCAGTGTGCAGGGCACTCATCGACGAGCCACACAGGCGGCTGACAGTCTGGCCGGCCGAGGTGTGCGGGATCTGGGTCATCAGCGACGCCATGCGCGCGATGTTCCAGCCCTGCTCCAGGGTCTGGTTGACGCAGCCCCAGATCACGTCTTCGACTTCGCTCGGGTCAACCTTGACGTTGCGTTCCAGCAGTTTGCTGATCAGGTGTGCCGACATGTCTTCGGCACGGGTGTTGCGGTGCATGCCGCCCTTGGAGCGGCCCATCGGAGTACGACCGAAGTCGACAATCACGACGTCTCTAGGATTCAAGCTCATAAGTTCACTCTCACTCTAGTTGGGGGCGCTTAACCGAAGAAGCTCTGGCCGTTCTTGGCCATTTCACGCAGCTTCGCGGTCGGGTGGTACAGCGCGCCCAAATCAGCGTACTGGTCGGCCAGGGCAACGAACTCTGCCACACCGAGCGAGTCGATGTAGCGCAGCGCACCGCCACGGAATGGAGGGAAACCAATACCGTAGACCAGACCCATGTCGGCTTCGGCGGCGGTTTCGACGATGCCGTCTTGCAGGCAACGCACGGTTTCCAGGCACAGCGGGATCATCATCCAGTTGATGATGTCTTCGTCGGTGACTTCGCGCTGCTCGTAAACGATCGGCTTGAGCACTTCCAGCACCGACGGATCGGCCACCTTCTTCTGCTTGCCCTTCTTGTCGGTCTCGTAGGCGTAGAAGCCCTTGCCGTTCTTCTGGCCCAGGCGCTTGGCTTCGTAGAGCACGTCAACGGCCGAACGACGGTCGTCCTTCATGCGGTCCGGGAAACCTTCAGCCATCACGTCACGTCCGTGGTGGCCGGTGTCGATGCCGACCACGTCCATCAGGTAGGCCGGGCCCATTGGCCAGCCGAACTTTTCCATGATCTTGTCGATACGGACGAAGTCCACACCGGCGCTGACCAGCTTGGCGAAACCGCCGAAGTACGGGAACAGGACGCGGTTGACCAGGAAGCCCGGGCAATCGTTGACGACGATCGGGTTCTTGCCCATTTTCTTGGCGTAGGCAACGGTGGTGGCAACCGCCAGCTCACTGGACTTCTCGCCACGGATGACTTCCACCAGCGGCATCATGTGCACCGGGTTGAAGAAGTGCATGCCGACGAAGTTTTCCGGACGCTTGAGGGCCTTGGCCAGCAAGGTGATGGAAATGGTCGAAGTGTTCGACGCGAGGATGGTGTCCTCTTTGACCTTGTCTTCAACTTCAGCCAGTACCGCTTGCTTGACCTTCGGGTTCTCGACGACCGCTTCAACCACCAGGTCCACGTGACCGAAGTCTCCGTAAGACAGGGTTGGGCGGATACCGTTGAGCACTTCAGCCATTTTCGCGGCGGTCATGCGACCTTTATCAACGCGGCCAACCAGCAGTTTGGCGGCTTCGGCCAGCCCCTGCTCGATGCCGTGCTCGTTGATGTCCTTCATCAGGATCGGCGTACCTTTGGAAGCCGACTGATAGGCGATACCGCCACCCATGATGCCGGCGCCCAGTACGGCGGCCTGCTTCACGTCTTTGGCGATTTCGTCGTAGGCCTTGGCCTTTTTCTTCAGTTCCTGATCGTTCAGGAACAAGCCGATCAGGCTCTGCGCGGCCGAGGTCTTGGCCAGTTTGACGAAACCGGCCGCTTCGATTTCCAGCGCCTTGTCGCGACCGAAGTTCGCGGCTTTCTGGATGGTCTTGATCGCTTCAACCGGCGCCGGGTAGTTCGGGCCAGCCTGGCCGGCCACGAAACCTTTGGCGGTTTCGAAAGCCATCATTTGTTCGATGGCGTTGAGCTTGAGCTTTTCCAGCTTCGGCTGGCGCTTGGCCTTGTAGTCGAACTCACCGGAAATGGCGCGCTTGACCAGTTCCAGCGCGGCATCCTGCAACTGCTCAGGAGCAACCACTGCGTCGACAGCGCCAACTTTCAGCGCATCTTCAGGACGGTTTTCCTTGCCGGCGGCAATCCACTCGATGGCGTTGTCGGCACCGATCAGGCGCGGCAGGCGCACAGTACCGCCGAAGCCCGGGTAGATGCCCAGCTTGACTTCCGGCAGACCGATCTTGGCGTTGGTGGACATGACGCGGTAGTCCGCCGCCAGGCACATTTCCAGACCGCCACCCAGCGCGATGCCGTTGATTGCGGCGACGGTCGGGACGTCGAGGTCTTCGAAATCGCTGAAAATCCTGTTGGCTTCGAGGTTGCCAGCAACAAGTTCTGCATCCGGCAGCTTGAAGTTGTCGACAAATTCGGTGATGTCGGCGCCGACGATGAACACGTCCTTGCCACTGCTGACGATCACGCCCTTGATCGAAGCATCTGCCTTGATGGTGTCTACGGCCTGACGCAGTTCGTTCAGGGTTAGACGGTTGAACTTGTTGACGGACTCACCCTTGAGGTCGAACTTCAGTTCGACGATGCCACTTTCAAGAGCCTTAACCGTGATGGCTTTACCTTCGTAAATCATCAACTGATCTCCACGATATGGAAGCTGAACAGTACACGTCGGACGCAGGCAAATGGCTTGGCAGGGACGTTGATCGTCAATGCTACGCCTATCCACCCGGCACACCCGCCAACGCGATAGTCGGGATTCTGTAGGAGCGGTCTGAAATACAAACGCTCAATTCATACGCCCGTTTGATTTGGGTACGTCACCTTCACGGAATTTCCGACAATTGTCAATCGCCTGAAAAACGGGTTGAAACGCGACTTTCCGGTCATTTCCGTACTGCGAAGACCTTAAACACGCTTGAGCATGCAAGGTCATTCATAGAATCAATTGTTAGAAAATTCGCCCTAATTCGCTGCAGCCCGCATTTAACACGCTACGCTGGCGAAACCAGGGGAAAAAGTTGAACGCTTTGGCGAATGCCCAGCGTAAGATCAGCCCACACCGTTTTACCGGCCTGCCTGGCCAACTCCGCCCGATGATTGATGTCGGGCTTTTTATTGCCTGATCGCTTCCTGTAGGAGCGAGCCTGCTCGCGATGGACGTCAACGATGACGCGGGAAGCCTGGCACCCCGTGGTGCTCTCAGGTTCATCGCGAGCAGGCTCGCTCCTACAGGGGACCCGGTTTCAGGCCAGTGCCTTGAGGGTGGCATCGATCTGTTGCAACACCTCGGCCTCGCCCTTCTCGCCCCAATACAAGGCGATTATTTGCTTGTCGGCCTCGACCTTGAAGACATTGCCTGGCAATTTTTCGAAATGATCGAGCAGCGCCCGTTCTTCACAGATTTCCTGCCACTGATTGACCCAGACACCCGGTGATTTTTGCCAGTAGCTCCAACACGCTGGCTGACTGCCACGTCGCGGACGATGGTACTGGGCACAGGGGCTTGGCGGCTCCTGGCTCAGCCAGTGCGGCCATTGCTGAGGTGCCAGTTGCATGGCCAGGCCGATGCGTCGGGCCTCCATCCGCAGGGCGATACGCCCGCTCTGGGCACGCGAGGGGCGCAACCATGCCAGCGGGCTGAGTACCACCAGCAGGATTGACACCACTATCCACACCGTCATATCTGTACTCCCGATTCTTGATGAGCCCATTGTGTCACTTTTGAACCAATGCGCTTGAAACCAGCCATACTTACCAATATTGCAACCCTCAGGAGGAGCACCTCATGCCCTACAACCATATTCTGGTCGCTGTAGATCTGACCGAAGAGTGCGACCCTGTGATCCACCGCGCTCGCGAACTGTCGGTGAGCAACGGCGCGAAATTGTCACTGGTGCACATTGTCGAACCGATGGCGATGGCCTTCGGCGGCGACGTGCCAATGGACCTGTCACAACTGCAACAGCAGCAGTTCGATCAGGCCAAGGAGCGCCTTGAACGCCTGAAGCACAAATACTCAGAGCTTGAGGGCTCCAATTGCCACCTCACCTACGGCCAGCCACGCCAGGAAATCCATCACTTCGCCAAGGAACAGCAATGCGATCTGATCGTGGTGGGCAGCCATGGCCGGCACGGCCTGGCACTGCTGCTGGGCTCCACCGCCAATGACGTGCTGCATGGCGCGCCTTGCGATGTGCTAGCTGTACGCCTGCAAACCAAATCCTGACAACACCTCCCTGTAGGAGCGAGCCCGCTCGCGATGAACCCGAGAGCGCCACGGGGTGTCAGGTTCCCCGTGTCATCGTTGACGACCATCGCGAGCAGGCTCGCTCCTACAGGGGATCGTTTCGATCCAATTTCATATGAAAAACCCGGCGTTCATCACTGAACGCCGGGCTTTTTTTATTGCCGGATCAATCAGGCATCCAGTTCGGCCCAACGCTCGACCATGATGTCGAGCTCAGCCTGCAACTGCTCCAGCTGAGCGATCACCGCAGCGGTTTCGGCAGCAGGACGCTGATAGAAGCCCGCGTCCGCCATCTGTGCTTCAACGGCGGCGATCTGTTGCTCCATGGCTTCGATCTGCCCCGGCAACGCTTCCAGCTCACGCTGCAACTTGTAGCTGAGCTTTTTCTTTGCCACTGGCGCTTCGACAGCTTCCGCAACCGGCGCAGGCTCGGCCTTCACCACCGCAGAATTCAGGTCGGCCTTGCCGGATTTGCTTTCGGTCACGCCCAGCAGGCGCGGCGAGCCGCCCTGGCGCAGCCAGTCCTGGTAGCCACCGACATATTCGCGAACCTTGCCTTCACCTTCGAAAACCAGGGTGCTGGTGACCACGTTGTCGAGGAATGCCCGGTCGTGGCTGACCATCAGCACGGTGCCATTGAAGGTCAGCAAGACTTCTTCGAGCAGTTCGAGGGTTTCAACGTCGAGGTCGTTGGTTGGTTCGTCGAGTACCAGCAGGTTCGCCGGCTTGCTGAACAACTTGGCCAGCAACAGACGGGCACGCTCACCACCGGACAGCGCCTTGACCGGCGTGCGGGCACGCTGCGGGCTGAACAGGAAGTCGCCGAGGTAGCTCAGCACATGGCGGCTCTGACCATCGATATCGATGAAGTCTCGACCTTCGGCCACGTTGTCGATTACGGTTTTTTCCAGATCCAGTTGATGGCGCAACTGGTCGAAGTAGGCGACATCGATCCGGGTGCCTTCTTCCACTTTGCCGCTGGTCGGTTGCAGGCCGCTGAGCATCAGCTTCAGCAGCGTGGTCTTGCCGGTACCGTTGGCGCCGAGCAGACCGATACGGTCGCCGCGCTGCAGCACCATCGAGAAGTCCTTGATCAGGAACGGGCCGCCCGGGTGAGCGAAGCTCACGTTCTCGAGCACCATCACTTGCTTGCCGGACTTGTCGGCAGTGTCCAGCTGGATATTGGCCTTGCCGGTACGCTCGCGACGCTCGCTGCGCTCGACACGCAGGGCCTTGAGGGCACGCACGCGGCCTTCGTTACGGGTGCGACGGGCCTTGATACCCTGGCGAATCCACACTTCTTCCTGGGCCAGGCGTTTGTCGAACAACGCGTTGGCGGTGGCTTCGGCAGCGAGTTCGGCTTCCTTGTGCACGAGGAAACTGGCGTAGTCGCCGTTCCAGTCGATCAGGCCGCCGCGATCCAGTTCGAGGATGCGGGTGGCCAGGTTCTGCAGGAAAGAACGGTCGTGCGTGATGAACAGCACGGCGCCCTGGAAATCCTTCAGTGCTTCTTCAAGCCAGGCGATGGCACCGATGTCCAGGTGGTTGGTCGGCTCGTCGAGCAGCAGCAGGTCCGGCTCGGACACCAGGGCCTGGGCCAGCAGGACGCGACGACGCCAGCCGCCGGACAACTCGGCGAGGGTCTTGTCGGCCGGCAGTTGCAGGCGGCTCAGGGTGCTGTCGACCAGGGTCTGCAAGCGCCAGCCATCGCGGGCTTCCAGGTCGTGCTGGACGTGCATCAGTTTGTCCAGATCGGCGTCGGTGACGCAGTTCTGGCTCAGGTGGTGATACTCGGCGAGCAAGGCACCGACGCCGTCCAGGCCTTCGGCCACCACGTCGAACACGGTCCGCTCGTCGGCCACCGGCAATTCTTGCGGCAATTCGCCGATTTTCAGACCGGGGGCACGCCACACCGAGCCGTCATCGGGCTTCTGGTCGCCCTTGACGAGCTTCATCATGCTGGACTTGCCAGTGCCGTTGCGGCCGATGATGCACACCCGCTCACCACGGGCGATCTGCCAGGACACCTTGTCCAACAACGGCATAGCGCCGAAAGCAAGGGACACATCGCTGAATTTGAGCAGGGTCATGAGCTTCTCCAAAAACCGGGCGCGCATTCTACCTGACTTGAGGCTTCAGAAGGCCGGCAATTTCACTCTCGTAGCACTCTGCATGACAAATGTTGCGAACTGACGTGGGAAGACCCGCAAAGCTTTCACCGGCTGCTGGCAAAAGGCTAAGCTACAGACAATTCAGTGCGGGCCTGGCCCGCACTTGTCATGATTTTTCTCTGCCCGGACGTCTCATGCGCAGTCGCCTTTTCAATCTTTTATCTGCTTTTTTATTGTCTGCCGCTGCCGTCCAATCCGCCCAGGCGGTGGACCTGTCCACCCAACGCCAGTATTACGATGAAGCCAAACGCGCCTTGGCCAAGGGCGACAGTGGCCCGTACTTCCGTTACAGCCAGGCCCTCGCCGATTATCCGCTGGAACCCTACCTGGCGTACGACGAGCTGACCGCACGCCTGAAAACCGCGAGCAACGCCGAAATCGAGAAATTCCTCACCGAACACGGCGACCTGCCCCAGGCCAACTGGATGAAACTGCGCTGGTTGCGCTGGCTGGCGGATCGAGGCGACTGGGCGACCTTCGTCAAGTATTACGACCCGAAAATGAACTTCACCGAACTGGACTGCCTGAATGCGCAGTACCAGCTCAGCCACAATCTCAAGACCGAAGGTAACGCCAACGCCGAAAAACTCTGGCTGACCGGCAAATCCCAACCTGAAGCCTGTGACACGCTGTTCGGCATGTGGGCCGCCGAAGGTCAGTTGACCGAACAAAAACGCTGGGAGCGCACCAAACTCGCCGCCCAGGCGCGCAACTACCCGCTGGCCAACAGCCTGATCAACGGCATGACCAACCTCGCCCCTCGCGGTCGCTTGCTGGTGGACGTCGCGCAGAAACCGGAACTGCTCAACCAGTCGTCACGCTTCACCCCGGCCGACGAAGCCATGTCCGATGTGGTCAGTCTCGGCCTGCGCCGCCTGGCTCGCCAGGACCCGGACAAGGCCATGGACCTGCTCGACGGTTACGCCAGTAGCATGCACTTCTCCCGGGATGAAAAGGTGGCGATCGCCCGGGAAATCGGCCTGACCCTCGCACGACGTTTCGACAGCCGTGCACTGGATGTCATGACCAAATACGACCCCGAGCTGCGCGACAACACCGTTTCCGAATGGCGCTTGCGCCTGCTCCTGCGCCTGGCGCGCTGGGACGACGCCTATCAGTTGACCCGCCGCCTGCCCCAGGACCTGGCCACCACCAACCGCTGGCGTTACTGGCAGGCCCGCAGCCTGGAGCTGGCGCAACCGCAGAATCCGGAAGCGCAGACGCTCTATAAAAGCCTGGCCCGCGAACGCGACTTCTATGGTTTCCTCGCCGCCGATCGCTCGCAGTCGCCCTACTCGCTGCTCAACAAACCGCTGGTGCTCAGTCAGGCCACCATCAACAAGGTGCGTAACACGCCCGGCGTACGCCGCGCCCTGGAGCTGCACGCCCGCGGGCAGATCGTCGATGGCCGCCGTGAGTGGTACTACGTCAGCCGTCACTTCAGCCGCGACGAAATGGTCGCCCAGGCCAAACTGGCCTACGACCTGAAATGGTACTTCCCGGCGATCCGCACCATCAGCCAGGCGCAGTATTGGGATGACCTGGATATCCGCTTCCCGATGGCCCACCGCGAGACCCTGGTGCGTGAAGCGAAGAGCCGCGGCCTGCATCCGAGCTGGGCGTTCGCCATCACCCGCCAGGAAAGTGCGTTCATGGACGACGCCCGCTCCGGGGTAGGCGCCTCGGGCCTGATGCAACTGATGCCCGCCACCGCCAAGGAAACCGCACGCAAGTTCAGTATTCCCTATAGCTCGCCACAGCAATTGCTGAATCCGGACAAGAACATCCAGCTCGGTGCCGCCTACCTGAGCCAGGTGCACAGCCAGTTCAACGGCAACCGCGTCCTCGCCTCCGCCGCCTACAACGCCGGCCCCGGCCGCGTACGCCAATGGCTGCGTGGTGCGGACCACCTGAGTTTCGACGTATGGGTGGAAAGCATCCCGTTCGACGAAACCCGCCAGTACGTGCAAAACGTGCTGTCGTACTCGGTGATCTACGGCCAGAAGCTCAATGCGCCACAGCCGATCGTGGATTGGCATGAGCGGTTTTTCGACGATCAATGATTCAAATCGACCCGTAAAAAAAGCCCGCATCTGTGATGCTAATGTTGTTCAGTTAAGCGAAGTGATTCCTTGTAGGATCGAGCTTGCTCGCGAAAAAGCCAAAAGCACCGCTGGGCATCTGGCTCTACGCGTTATCGTTCACGACCATCGCGAGCAAGCTCGCTCCTACAGAGGTGCTCAGTGTTTCTTCGCCGACTTGAGCCGTGCGAAGACCTGTTTTCCGAGCTGGGTCAGGCGATACTTTTGTGCCGGACTACTTGGCGATTCGGGCTGGGTCATCTCTATCCATTCGCTGATCTTTCGTGGGCCGTTAACATTCAGCACAGAAAGCAACTTCTCTACTGGGTCGGTTACTGGGTCGATTTCTGACCCACCCCGTACCGCCTCCGATAGTGCAAGGCTCATGGCTTGCAACATGAACTCTACGAAAGGCGTTGATTCGGCCAAATGATCGGCCGCCGACAATGCCGCGTAGAACGCCTCCTGCTGATCCCGAATCACCGCCTCAACCGGCAAATAAGATAATACCGGGTGTCATTCATGCCGCTTCATGCCCGTCACTGAACTGCAACGCCGCCAACCGCGCATACAACGCATTGCTGGCAAGCAGCTCCTGATGCGTGCCCACCGCCACCAGTTTCCCCTGGTCCATCACCGCGATCCGGTCGGCGTTTTTCACCGTGGCCAGGCGATGGGCGATCACCAGGGTGGTACGGTTTTTCATCAGGCTCGGCAGCGCCTGCTGGATCAGGTGTTCACTCTGGGCGTCGAGGGCGCTGGTGGCTTCGTCTAGGAGCAGGATCGGGGCGTCCACCAGCAACGCTCGGGCGATGGCCAGACGTTGGCGCTGGCCACCGGACAAACCGAGACCAGCGTCCCCCAGATGAGTCTGGTAACCATTGGGCATGGCTTCGATAAAGTCATGGGCATAAGCGATTTTTGCCGCTTCCTGTACCTCGGCCAAAGTCGCCTTCGGACTGCCGTAGCGAATGTTTTCTTCAATGCTGCCGAAAAACAGTGCCGGGGTTTGCGACACCAGGGCGAAACAGCGGCGCAGGTCCAGCGGATCGAGTTGAGTCAACGGCACGCCATCGAGCAGGACGCGTCCCTCGGTCGGGTCGTAAAAACGCAGCAGCAAGTCATACACCGTCGATTTTCCGGCCCCCGATGGCCCGACCAGCGCCAGCGTCTCACCGGCATTGACGGTCAGGCTCAACCCGTCGACGGCATAACTTTGCGGCCGCGACGGGTAGGAAAAACGCACATTTTGCAGTTGCAGTTGGCCGTCGACCCGGTCCGGCAGTGTCACCGCGCCTGCCACCGGCGGCAGGATGATGTTTTGCGAACGCAGCAATTCGGCAATCCGCTCGGCCGCGCCGGCGGCCCGCTGCAATTCGCCAATCACTTCGCTCAAGGTGCCGAACGCGCTGCCGACGATCAGGCTATAGAACACGAACGCCGCCAGCTCGCCGGCAGAAATTCGCCCGGCGATGACGTCCATGCCGCCGACCCAGAGCATCACCCCGACCGCGCCCAATACCAGGACGATCACCAGGGTAATCAGCCAGGCCCGCTGGAAGATGCGCTTGCGCGCGGTGTTGAACGCCTCCTCCACGGTCACGGCAAACCGGCGCTCGTCCTCGGCCTGATGGTTGTAGGCTTGCACGGTCTTGATCTGGCCCAGGGTTTCGGACACATAACTGCCGATGTCGGCAATCCGGTCCTGACTCAGGCGCGAGAGGTTACGTACCCGGCGGCCGAAGATCAGGATCGGCGCGATCACCAAAGGCAAGGCCACCACCACGATGCTGGTGAGCTTGGGGTTGGTGATGAACAACAGGACGATCCCGCCGATCACCATCAACAGATTGCGCAGGAACAACGACAGTGAAGAACCGATGACCGATTGCAGCAGCGTGGTATCGGCGGTCAGGCGGGACTGGATTTCGGAGCTGCGATTGTCTTCGTAAAACCCCGGGTGCAGGTAAATCAGATGATTGAACACGTTGCGCCGGATATCGGCGACGCAGCGTTCACCGATCCACGACACCAGGTAAAACCGCGCAAACGTACCGATCGCCAGCCCCATGACCAGCAACATGAACAGCGTGATGGACTGATTGAGCAGATGCGGTGACTGGGTCATGAACCCCTGGTCCACCAGCAGGCGAATGCCCTGCCCCATGGACAAGGTGATGCCGGCGGTGGCGATCAGCGCCAGCAAGGCGCCAAAGGCCTGCCAGCGATACGGCGCGATGAAACGACGGGCCAGGCGAACGGCACGGCGGTGACGGGCAGAGAGCATCGCAATCATCCAGGACAAAGCAGTCATTTTAGGGTCAGCCTACACCGCTCAATGGGGTGGCTCGCTGCAAATCACAATGAGTCAGGTTAATTATGTCCACCAACACTAGAGGCTAGACGCTATTGGTCTAAAGTTCGGCTAGCCACGTGCCGGCATTTCTGGTGGACTTGTTCTGTCCGCCCGGAAAGATCGCAGGGAGTTGTCATAGCCCGGTCACCTGGCGGCTATACAGTAAGCACACAACCTGATGAGGAGACAGGCCATGTCCTTGCAACACAGCAGCGATGACAAGATTCAAGTGATCCGCACGCAACCGGACCAGTCTCTGGGTTGCTCGATTATCGACGAGCAGGGTCGCGAAGTACCGATCACTGAAAAGATGATCCAGAAAGCTTGCAGCGAACTGGAAAAGCGATTGGTCAAACCTGCCAAACAAAAGTGATATAGCCACCGTCTTCTTGACCCGGCCCTTTGTTGGCCGGGTTTTTTATGCCTGCTTGATCCAATCCGGGACTGTGGCGCGCCCATCGCGAGCAGGCTCGCTCCTACAGGGGATCCGGGTCGTACACAACATTTGTATCCAGCACGGATCCTGTGGGAGCGACGGTGCGACGATTCGACCTGCTCGCGATTGGGCCGCTGTGGTCTATCAGATTGCCATCGCCCCCAACGCCGCCACAATCCTCTGCAGCTCAGGCGATTCACCTTCGATCCGCACCTGCAATCCGTCGATCTCCCGGCGCAACGGGTAATGCTTGCGCAGCCTATCGAATGCCGCACGCTGCTCGCTGACACTGCCGACCAGGCTGCGACGGAAATCCGCATCGTCACGACGCGGGTCATATACGCCACGGCACAGCATTGCCAGGGCCCAGGCCGGGTCGCTTTGCGCATTCAGGGTCACGTGCGACAGCCACGGTGTCGGCAGCAAATCGCTCAGGCTGACGCGGGCCGGTTGCCCGAGAAAATCGCAATACGCCTGATAAATCTGCGCAGTCCCCCGCTGCTTGCCGTCAAGGCTGTAACCGGCAATGTGCGGCGTTGCCAGCACGCACAGCTCGGCCAGTGCCACGTCGACTTCAGGCTCGCTTTCCCACACATCGAGCACCGCTTGCAGGTCTTCGCGCTGCAGCAGCACGTCGCGCAGGGCCGCGTTGTTCACCACCGGTCCGCGACTGGCATTGATCAGCCAGGTGCCGGACTTGAGCTGGTTCAGGCGTGTCTGATCGAACAAATGCCAGGTCGACAGCTGTCCCTGCCTGGTCAGCGGCGTGTGCAGGCTGATGACGTCGCACGCTTCGATGATCTGCTCGAGGCTGACGTAGTCACCGCCTTCAGCGGCCTGCCGTGGCGGATCGCACACCAGCACCTTCCAGCCCAGGCCTTGCAGGACTTTGACCAATCGGCCGCCCACTTCGCCGGCACCGACTACGCCGTAGGTACGCCGGGTCAGGTCGACACCTTCGATTTCGGCCAGGGTCAGCAAGCTGCCGAGCACATAGTCGACCACGCCGCGGGCATTGCAGCCCGGCGCGCTGGACCAGGTGATTCCGGCCTGCTGAAAGTAATCCAGGTCCAGATGATCGGTACCGATGGTGCACGTACCGACAAAGCGCACCTTGCTGCCTTCGAGTAGCGCGCGATTGACGTTGGTCACCGAACGCACCAACAGCACATCGGCCTGTTCGACCGTGGCACGGTCAATGGAACGACCCGGCACCCGGCGGATTTCACCGAAGCCTTCGAAGAAGGCATCGAGCAGGGGGATATTTTCGTCGGCAACAATCAGCATGGCAGGCTCCTTTGGCGGATCGGCAGTTTAGGCGTAGATGACGCATCGCGCCTAGACGCATCTCTCTGTATCTGTAGGAGCGAGCTTGCTCGCGATGGACGTCAACGATGACGCGGGATGCCTGAATGAACGTGGCATCCTTGCGTCCATCGCGAGCAAGCTCGCTCCTACAGAGAGTTGATTACAAATCGGTAACACGGGTCTTTTCCTGACTGCCGCGTCAACGCGTAGAATGCGCGCCTGTGCATCAAAACCTTTTGGACGTTTCGCCATTGAATCCTGCAATCGAGAATACCGCCGCCATTGCGCCTGCGCGGACAACACCCGTTCGCCTGGAACTCAAAGGCCTGCTCAACCTGGCCCTGCCCATCATGATCGCGCAACTGGCCACCACGGCCATGGGCTTCGTCGATGCGGTGATGGCCGGCCGCGTCAGCCCACGGGACCTGGCTTCGGTGGCCCTGGGCAACTCGATCTGGATTCCCGTCTACCTGTTGATGTCCGGCGTTCTATTGGCCACCACCCCCAAGGTCGCGCAACGCTTTGGCGCCGGGCAGTTTGACGAAATCGGTCCGCTGGTACGCCAGGCGCTGTGGCTCGCACTGTGTGTCGGGTTGATCGGCAGCGGCCTGCTGCTCGGCGCCGAGCCGATCCTGCACTGGATGAAAGTCGATCCGCAATTGATCGAGCCAAGCATGGGTTATCTGCACGGGATCGCCTTCGGTTTGCCGGGCATGGCTTTTTATTACGTACTGCGCTGCTACAGCGATGGCATGGGGCGCACCCGTCCGAGCATGGTCATCGGCTTGTGCGGCCTGCTGCTGAACATCCCGCTGAACTACACGTTGATCTATGGCCATTTCGGCGCACCGGCCCTGGGCGGCGTCGGTTGTGGCTGGGCCAGCGGCATCGTGATGTGGTTCATGGCGTTGAGCATGGCCGGCTGGACGTTCTGGGCTCCGTTCTATGCCCGCACTCGTGTGCTGGTGCGCTTCGACCGTCCGCAATGGGTCGTGATCAAGCGCCTGGTCGGCATTGGCCTGCCGATCGGTATCGCCGTCTTCGCCGAGTCCAGCATCTTCGCGGTCATCGCCCTGTTGATCGGCAGTCTTGGCTCTACCGTGGTGGCCGGGCATCAAATCGCCCTGAACATCAGCTCGTTGCTGTTCATGATTCCTTATTCGCTAGGCATGGCGGTGACCGTGAGGGTCGGTCAGGCACTGGGGGCCGGCAATCCTTGGCAGGCGCGCTTCGCGGCGAAGGTCGGGCTTGGCGCCGCACTGGTGTTCGCGGCGTTCTCGGCGAGCCTGATCCTGCTGCTGCGCGAACCCATCGCCTCGATCTACACGCCTGACAAGGCAGTGATCCAGATTGCGTCGATGTTGATCGTCTACGCCGCGCTGTACCAGTTTTCCGATGCCATCCAGGTGATCTGCGCGGGCGCGCTGCGTGGATACCAGGACACCCGGGCGACGATGATCCTGACCTTGTTCGCCTATTGGGGCATCGGCCTGCCGGTCGGCTACGTGCTGGGACTGACCGACTGGTTCGGTCCGGCCAGCGGCCCGAGCGGGCTGTGGGAAGGGCTGATTGCCGGCTTGAGCTGTGCGGCGCTGATGCTGTCGATCCGCCTGACGCTCAGTGCGCGCAGGCGGATTCGTAACAGCCGGGGTTGATCGCCGCACCCCTTGTAGGAGCAGCCGGTCGACGCTCGATTGCTCGCGAAAAACGCCAGGACACCGCGGGGCATCAGGTATTACGCGTTATCGTTGACGTCCATCGCGAGCAAGCTCGCTCCTACAGGGGGGGCTGATCAGCCGGACTTCTTGCGAATCCAGTAGAGGTAGGTACCCGCCTCTTCGTGCTGCGCCACCAGTTCATGGTCGAGAAACACGCAGAACTTGGGAATGTCGCGACGGGTCGACGGGTCAGTGGCGATCACCTTGAGCAGGCCGCCGGGCACCAGGTCACGGATATGCTGGTGCAGCATCATCACCGGTTCAGGGCAGTTGAGGCCGGTGGCGTCGAGGGTGCCGTCTACCGGCGTATCAAGCATTTCACTCATGATTCACTCCTGAAACTGGCCGGCATTGTCGCGCATTGCCGGGTGTAACGTCATCTGTGGCATTACGCCGCCCCCCTGTAGGAGCGAGCCCTGCTCGCGATGGTCGTCAACGATGACGCGGGAGACCTGACACCCCGTGGTGCTCTCAGGTCCATCGCGAGCAGGCTCGCTCCTACAGGGGGTTGCGGTGTTTCAGCGGGACTTGGGCTTCTTCACATCAAGCCGGCGCAAATGGCAGGTCACTTCCTCGCGGTCGTGGTACAGCTGCTTGCAGCCGATCTCGACCTTGATGCCCCGAGCCTTGAAGCCGTCGGCAATGCGCTCGAGCAAACGCTTCACTTCGGCATAGCGCTGTTTCATCGGCAGCTTGAGGTTGACCACCGCCTCGCGGCAATGGCCATCGCCGATCCACTCTTCCAGCATCGCGGCGTTGCGTGCCGGCTTCTCGACGATGTCGCAGACCATCCAGTCCACCGGTTGCTTGGGCTTGAAGGTGAAACCGTCGGCCATCAAGTGCTGCACCAACCCCGTGTCCATCAGGCTTTCGGCCATCGGACCGTTGTCGATGGCGGTCACCAGCATGCCGCGGTTGACCAGTTGCCAGGTCCAGCCACCGGGAGCGGCCCCGAGGTCGACGCCGGTCATGTCGCCGTGCAGGCGCTCGTCCCACTGGTCGCGCGGGATGAAGTGGTGCCAGGCCTCTTCCAGCTTGAGGGTCGAACGGCTCGGCGCTTCGCGTGGAAACTTCAGGCGCGGAATGCCCATTGGCCACATGGCCGAGTTGTTCGACTCGGCCAGGCCCATGAACACTTCGCGGCCGCTTTTGAAGGTCAGCAACAGGCGCGGCTTGTGCGCGTCTTCCACCAGCTTGCCGGCGGCCATCAGCGCCTTGCGCAGGTGCACTTCGAACTTCTTGCAGAAGTTCGACAGCTCCTTGCCGTCGTTGGTGTCGACCATTTCCAGCCACAGGCTGCCGCACAGCGGAAAGTCCGCCATATGCGCGAGGATCACGCTGATGCGGTCGGTTTCCGGCAGATCGATGAAAATCCCCCGGGCCCACTGGCGCGGGAAGATCAGCTCGGCGAAACGCTGCCCGCGCATCAGGCGCTCGGCGCCGTCTTCTTCGGTGCAGACGAATTCGGCGCAAGCCGTGGCGGACTTGGCCTTGGCATAACCGGCCACGTTCAGCCGTGCGGCAAGGTCGGAAATCTCGGAACAGACTTCACTTTCGAAGCCCGGCCGGCAATGCATGAATAGGGTGTTCATTCTTACTCCTGGACCCTGTAGGAGCGAGCTTGCTCGCGATGGACTCAAGGGCGGCGCGTTTACTCAGGAAACACGCGTTATCGTTAACGTCCATCGCGAGCAGGCTCGCTCCCACAAAGAGAGACCGCTTGCGTTGAAGCAAAGCCTGTCACGAAAACCGGCGCATGATAGCTGACTTCGGAACCTGGGGTCTGTCCATAGAGTCCAGTTATTAGCCAGCTACTTAAAACAGGGCTAGGTTTAATGTTCTGCCCGTCCCCTCAGTCCGTAACCGTGCGGACTCAAAGGAGTGATCGTAATGCCGTCCCTCGATAGTCTGAAAACGCTCAAGACCCTGCAAGTCGGCAACAGGACCTACCACTACTTCAGCCTGCCGCAAGCTGCCAAAAGCCTGGGCGACCTGGACAAGTTGCCGATGTCGTTGAAAGTCCTGCTGGAAAACCTGCTGCGCTGGGAAGACGAAAAAACCGTCACCGGCGCCGACCTCAAGGCACTGGCCGCGTGGCTCAAGGAGCGTCGCTCCGAGCGCGAAATCCAGTACCGCCCGGCGCGGGTCTTGATGCAAGACTTCACTGGCGTTCCCGCCGTGGTCGACCTGGCCGCGATGCGCGCGGCGATGGCCAGGGCCGGCGGCAATCCACAGCGGATCAACCCGCTGTCGCCGGTAGACCTGGTGATCGACCACTCGGTGATGGTCGACAAGTTCGCCAGCAGCAGCGCCTTCGAGCAAAACGTCGACATTGAAATGCAGCGCAATGGCGAACGTTATGCGTTCCTGCGCTGGGGCCAGAGTGCCTTTGACAATTTCAGCGTGGTGCCGCCGGGCACCGGGATCTGCCACCAGGTCAATCTTGAATACCTCGGCCGCACGGTGTGGACCAAGGACGAGGACGGCCGCACCTATGCCTTCCCCGACACGTTGGTCGGCACCGACTCCCACACCACCATGATCAACGGCCTCGGCGTGCTCGGCTGGGGCGTCGGCGGTATCGAGGCGGAAGCGGCGATGCTCGGGCAACCGGTATCGATGCTGATTCCGGAGGTCATCGGTTTCAAACTCACCGGCAAGCTCAAGGAAGGCATCACCGCCACCGACCTGGTGCTGACCGTGACCCAGATGCTGCGCAAGAAAGGCGTGGTAGGCAAATTCGTCGAGTTCTACGGCGATGGCCTCGCCGACCTGCCGCTGGCCGACCGCGCGACCATCGCCAACATGGCCCCGGAATACGGCGCCACCTGCGGTTTCTTCCCGGTGGACGACATCACGCTGGAATACCTGCGCCTTTCCGGCCGCCCCCTGGAAACGGTGCAACTGGTCGAGGCCTACAGCAAGGCCCAGGGCCTGTGGCGCCTGCCTGGCCAGGAGCCGGTGTTCACCGACAGCCTGGCGCTGGACATGGGCCGCGTCGAAGCCAGCCTCGCGGGGCCGAAACGCCCGCAGGACAGGGTATCGCTGCCGAATGTCGCCCAAGCCTTCAGCGACTTCGTCGACCTGCAATTCAAACCCACCAGCAAGGAAGAAGGCCGCCTGGAAAGCGAGGGTGGCGGCGGCGTCGCCGTTGGCAACGCCGATCTGGCCGGCGAAGCGGATTACCACTACGAAGGCCAGACCTATCGCCTGAAAAACGGCGCGGTGGTGATTGCCGCGATCACCTCCTGCACCAACACGTCCAACCCGAGCGTGATGATGGCGGCTGGGCTGCTGGCGAAGAAGGCCGTGGAAAAAGGCCTGAAACGCAAACCCTGGGTGAAGAGTTCGCTGGCCCCCGGCTCGAAAGTGGTCACCGACTACTATAAGGCGGCCGACCTGACCCGTTACCTCGATGAATTGGGCTTTGCCCTGGTCGGCTATGGCTGCACCACCTGCATCGGCAACTCCGGACCGCTGCCAGAGCCCATCGAAAAAGCTATCCAGCAAGCCGACCTCACGGTGGCATCGGTACTCTCAGGCAATCGCAACTTCGAAGGCCGGGTGCATCCGCTGGTGAAAACCAACTGGCTGGCCTCCCCGCCGCTGGTAGTCGCCTACGCGCTGGCGGGCACGGTGCGCACCGATCTCAGCCGCGAGCCGTTGGGCGATGACAAGGACGGCAAACCGGTTTACCTGCGGGACATCTGGCCAAGCAGCAAAGAAATTGCCGACGCGGTGAACCAGGTCAACACCGCGATGTTCCACAAGGAATACGCCGAAGTGTTTGCCGGAGACGCGCAATGGCAGGCGATCGAGGTTCCGCAGGCGGCGACCTATGTCTGGCAGGACGACTCGACTTACATCCAGCACCCACCGTTCTTCGACGACATCGGCGGCCCGCCGCCTGTGGTCAAGGATGTCAACGGCGCCAGGGTCCTCGCACTGCTCGGCGACTCGGTGACCACCGACCACATCTCCCCGGCCGGCAACATCAAGGCCGACAGCCCGGCAGGGCAATACCTGCGCGACAAAGGCGTGGAGCCACGGGACTTCAACTCCTACGGCTCGCGGCGCGGCAACCATGAAGTGATGATGCGCGGCACCTTCGCCAACATCCGCATACGCAACGAAATGCTCGGCGGCGAGGAAGGCGGCAACACCCGCTACATTCCCACCGGGGAAAAAATGCCGATCTACGACGCCGCCATGCGCTATCAGGCTTCGGGCACGCCGCTGGTGGTGATCGCCGGCCAGGAATACGGCACCGGATCGAGCCGCGACTGGGCGGCCAAGGGCACCAATCTGCTGGGGGTGAAAGCGGTCATTGCCGAAAGCTTCGAGCGGATTCACCGCTCCAATCTGGTGGGTATGGGCGTGTTGCCGCTGCAGTTCAAGCTGGATCAGAACCGCAAGAGCCTGAACCTCAATGGCAGTGAAACCCTGGACATCCTCGGCTTGACCGGCGTCGAGCTGACGCCACGGATGAACCTGTCGCTGGTCATCACCCGTGAAGACGGCAGCAAGGAAAAGGTCGAGGTGTTGTGCCGGATCGATACGCTCAATGAAGTGGAATACTTCAAGTCGGGAGGCATTTTGCATTATGTGTTGCGGCAGTTGATTGCCTCATAACGGCTCGCTCCCACGCGTGCAAATCAGGCAAATTCCTCGCGCAGCATCGCCACGAACGCCTCGCGCGCCGGGTGCACCCCGGCGTTTTCGTGCCAGTAAAACAGGTTGTCGACGGCGGTCAGTTCGGGGAATTCAAACCCCGCACACCCGGCACCTTTGGCGTATTGGTCGAACACGCCTTTGGGCACCAGTGCCACCCCGGCCCCGGCGCTGACGCAACCGACAATCGCGCCATAACTGGCCAGGCTGACAATCGGCAGTGCCTGACCCTGTCGCAGCAACCAATGCTCCAGCGCCGCCCGGTACGGACAGCCCTGTGGCCACATGAATACGGTCTGGTCCCGCAAGTCGCTGATGTCCCGCAGCGGCCCCAGGGAGGTCGAGGCGATCAGCAATAAATCCTCGCGGTACATCGGCGTGCGCTTGAGGTGCGAACGCTCGACATCCACCGCCACGATGGCGCCGTCGAGTTTGTGATTGAGTGTGTCGTCGAGCAACTGCCCCCAGGAGCCGGTGGTCAGCTCCAGCGCCACCTGCGGAAAACGCTTGTGGAATTTCGCCAGCAGACGCGGCAAACGCCCCGTGGCCGACGACTCGATGGCCCCGATGCGCAAGGGGCCGGAGGGTTCGGCCGACGGGTCGACCGCACGCTTGGCCTCGGCGGTGAGGGCAAGAATCTTCGAAGCGTAGGCCAGGAAGGTCTGCCCCGACGGGCTGATGCGCAGCCCTCGACCCTCACGCAGAAACAGCGCGACGCCGAGCTCGACCTCCAGAGCCTTGATCCGTGCCGTGATGTTCGACGGCACGCAATGCAGCACCTCGGCCGCGCGGGCGATGCTGCCGACGTCGGCCACGGTCTTGAACATGCGAATCTGTGCCAGCTCCATACATCATCCATAGTGAACGGTTTGAGCATTATAAGTCAGTTGTGGTGAACGGTGCGCTTTCTGATACTCGGTGCATCCGCCCACAGGTGCACGACCATGACGCCGCTCACACCCTCCCCCGTTTCACCCTGGAAAATCATCCTGGCCATGGCGTTTGTCGTGGCGTGCTGGGGGTATTCCCCAACCGGCATCCATATCGGCCTGCAGGCCTACGACCCCGTACACCTGGCGCTCCTGCGCTTTCTGCTGGCCTCCGTGTTCATGGCGGTGATCGCGATACTCAAGGGCATCCGCCTGCCCAGGCTTCGAGATCTGCCGCTGATGTTCGGCCTGGGTTTCTTTGCCGTGAGCCTGCACCACGTGGCGATCAACTTCGGACAGCAGGGTATCAGCGCCGGGGCTTCGAGCGTCCTGGCCCAGACCACGCCGCTGTTCAGCACATTGATCGCGCGCTTCGTGTTCAAGGATCAGGTGAGCCTGTGGCGCTGGGGTTGTGTGCTGCTCGGGTTGTTTGGCGTGCTGATTGTGGTGGCCGGCGATCATGGCCTGGGCAGCCTCGACGCCCACGGCTTGCTGATCCTGTTGGCGGCAGTGTCCTGGAGCCTCTACTTTGCCCTGCAAAAGCACCACACCGGGCGTTACGACGGGCTGACGCTGGTGTGTTACACGGTGTGGTCCGGGACGGTATTGTTGTTGATTTATCTGCCCGGCCTGATGGATCAAATCGCGATTGCGCCGCTGCCTGTGCAGTTCGCCGTGTTGGCGCTGGGGATTTTCCCCAGCGCCCTGGCGTACCTGGCCTGGGCCTATGTGCTGGCGCATGTCGACTTGAGCCGAGCGACGATGACGCTGTATTTGACGCCGCCGACGGCGATGGTCATTGCGTCTTATACGCTCGGTGAACGGCCGACATTGATGATCGTGGTCGGTGGGCTGGTGGTGTTGGCGAGTGTGCTGGCGTTGAATCTGGAGCGGCGGGTTGTGGTTGTTCAGGTTGTGCGGGTCTGATCCAGGATATTTGTTGTCAGAACTGACGCCTTCGCGAGCAGGCTCGCTCCCACAGGGGTACGCATTCCAATGTGGGAGCGACGGTGCGGCGATCCGACCTGCTCGCGAAGAACGATGACGCAGTATCACTGACCATCAACTGGGCGAAAACCGGTCACGACTATTGGTCAGGTGCAACCACATCGCCGCCCGCGCCGCGTCCGGGTCCTGGCGCTTGATGGCGTTGAGGATCGCCTCGTGCTCAAGGTTGGCCAACTGGCCGAGCTTGCTCAGGTCCACCGCGCCGCGCTCGGCGGCATTGACCCGGGTGCGCGGGATCATCGCACTGCCCAGGTGCTGCATGATCTCGGTGAAGCACACATTGCCAGTGGCTTCGGCGATCAGCAGATGAAAACGCCGGTCCGCTTCGACACAGCTGTCGTTGTTGGCCAGCAGGCTCTGATAGTCATCCAGCGCTTCACGCATCTGCGCCAGTTGCAGATCGGTGCGGCGCGTTGCCGCCAGCGCCGCCGCCTGGGTTTCCAGGCCCATGCGCAACTCCAGAATGCTGCGCACCCCCAACGCCGTATCGACATTCAGCCGCAGCCCCTGCTCCGGTGCGCGCTCGATCACGAACGTGCCAATGCCATGCCGGGTTTCCACCAGCCCCGAGGCCTGCAACTTCGAGATGGCCTCACGCACCACCGTGCGACTGACCCCGTGCTCCTGAACGATGGTGTTTTCCGACGGCAACTTGTCGCCGGGCAACATCTGGCCGAGCAGGATGCGCTGGGTCAATTTTTCGACCAGATCATGGGCCAGGTTGTGAGTGCGCTTGCGGGCAGGCGCGTCGAGGTCTTCTTGCATGGAGATATCCGGAACACAGGGCTATCGAATCGTAGCACCGCGCCTGGCGGGAATCCTGTAAAAATTTCACCCAACTTGTATGACAACACTCAACAAAACGCCCATGTCGAGTTATTTTTATAGCCAGCCAGCAGCGCCACCAGAATAAAAATTTGCCTAATAAGCGCCATTTCATTGGACAGACGGGGTTGCACGAAGAAAAAACCTAGTTGTATGATGTCTAGCAACATCGCAACACCCAGCCCTACCCCGCATAAAAATAACGAGTGGGAGAAAACGCAGTGAATACATCCATCTCCGCGATGCACGACGACGCCAATTCAGCGCTGAAGTCCGCCATCGCCAAAGTCAAACGTCACGTCCTGCCGCTGTTCGTCATCATGTTCATCGTCAATTACATCGATCGCGTGAACATCGGTTTCGTCCGCGCCCACATGGAACACGACCTGGGCATTGGCGCGGCCGCCTATGGCCTGGGTGCCGGTCTGTTCTTCATCGGCTATGCACTGTTCGAGGTGCCCTCCAACATCCTTCTGCAGAAAGTCGGCGCACGCATCTGGCTGACCCGGATCATGCTGACCTGGGGCCTGGTCGCCGCGGGCATGGCGTTCATCCAGAACGAAACCCACTTCTACATCCTGCGTTTTCTGCTGGGCGTGGCCGAAGCCGGGTTCTTTCCCGGGGTGATCTACTACTTCACCCGCTGGTTGCCCGGCGTGGAGCGTGGCAAGGCGATTGCGATTTTCCTCAGCGGCTCGGCGATTGCCTCGCTGATCTCCGGCCCGCTGTCCGGGCTACTCCTGCAAATCAGCGGCCTGGGCATGCACGGCTGGCAGTGGATGTACTTCATCGAGGGTATGTTTTCGGTGGGGTTGTGCGTATTTGTCTGGTTCTGGCTGGACTCCAGACCCCATGACGCCAAATGGCTGAGCCGCGAGGAACAGGACGCGCTGGTCCAGGCCATCGACGACGAACAGCTGGCCCGGGAAGCGGCGACGCCGATCAAGCCGTCACTGGGCAAGTTGCTCAAGGATCGCCAGATCATCCTGTTCTGCCTGATCTACTTCTTTATCCAGCTGACCATCTACGCCGCTACGTTCTGGCTACCGAGCATCATCAAGAAGATGGGCGACCTGAGCGACATCCAGGTCGGGCTGTTCAACTCGATTCCGTGGTTGCTGTCGATTGTCGGCATGTACGCCTTCGCGTCCCTGTCGGCCAAATGGAAACACCAGCAAGCCTGGGTCGCTGCCGCCCTGCTGATCGCCGCTGCCGGGATGTTCATGTCCACCACCGGCGGGCCAGTGTTCGCCTTCGTTGCGATCTGCTTTGCCGCACTGGGCTTCAAATCGGCCTCGTCACTGTTCTGGCCGATTCCCCAGGCCTACCTGGATGCGCGCATTGCCGCTGGCGTCATCGCGTTGATCAACTCGGTGGGCAACCTCGGCGGTTTCGTTGCGCCGACCACCTTCGGCCTGCTCGAAGCAAACACCGGCTCGATTCAGGGCGGGCTGTACGGCCTGGCCGCGACCTCGATCATCGCCGCCATCATCGTGTTTGCCGCCCGCAACACACCGAAACCCGCACCCGCCGGCGCGCCGGGCAACCCCGCGCCCAACCACGCCTGAATTCTGCTTTTTTAAGGATTGGAAAATGAACCCACAAGACACCGCAAAAGCTCCGGTCATCACCAGCATGCAAGTGGTTCCGGTCGCCGGCCACGATGGCATGCTGCTCAACCTGAGCGGCGCCCACGGCCCGTTCTTCACTCGCAACATCGTGATTCTCAAGGACAACGCCGGCCACACCGGCGTCGGCGAAGTACCGGGGGGCGAGCGCATTCGCCAGACCCTCGAAGACGCACGCAACCTGGTGGTCGGCAGCCCGATTGGCACTTACCAGAAGATCCTCAATCAGGTGCGCCAGACCTTCGCCGACCGCGATGCCGGTGGGCGCGGATTGCAGACCTTCGACCTGCGCATCACCATCCATGCGGTCACCGGCCTTGAAGCCGCATTGCTCGATTTGCTCGGCCAGCACCTGGATGTACCAGTGGCCGCCCTGCTCGGCGAAGGCCAGCAGCGCGATGAAGTGAAGATGCTCGGCTATCTGTTTTATGTCGGTGATCGCAATGAAACCGACCTCGCCTACCGCAGCGAACCGGACGCCGACAACGACTGGTTCCGCGTGCGTCACGAGAAAGCCATGACCGCCGACGCAGTGGTGCGCCTGGCCGAGGCGGCCCACGCGCGTTATGGCTTCAAGGACTTCAAGCTCAAGGGTGGCGTGCTCAGCGGCGACGCGGAAATCGAAGCGGTCACCGCCCTCGCCGAACGCTTCCCCGATGCGCGCATCACCCTTGACCCGAATGGTGCCTGGTCACTGAAAGAAGCCATCCGCCTGTGCCGCGATCAGCACCGCGTGCTGGCCTACGCCGAAGACCCGTGCGGGGCGGAAAACGGTTACTCGGGACGCGAAGTCATGGCCGAATTCCGCCGCGCCACGGGCCTGAAGACCGCGACCAACATGATCGCCACCGACTGGCGTGAGATGGGCCACGCGATCCAGTTGCAGTCAGTCGACATTCCCCTGGCCGACCCGCACTTCTGGACCCTGCAGGGCTCGGTGCGCGTGGCGCAGATGTGCCACGAATGGGGCCTGACCTGGGGTTCGCACTCCAACAACCACTTCGACATCTCCCTGGCGATGTTCACCCATGTCGCAGCGGCCGCGCCGGGCGAAATCACCGCCATCGACACCCACTGGATCTGGCAGGACGGCCAGCGCCTGACCAAGGCCCCGCTGCAAATCGTCGACGGCTGCGTGCAGGTGCCGCAGAAACCGGGGCTGGGGGTAGAGCTGGACATGGATCAACTGGCCAAGGCCCATGAACTGTACAAAGGCATGGGCCTGGGGGCGCGGGATGACAGCGTGGCGATGCAGTTTTTGATTCCGGACTGGAGGTTCGATAACAAGCGGCCGTGCCTGGTGCGTTGAATCGACGGTTGCGCACCTTGTAACAATAAATCCGACCCGCCTGTGGGCGGTCGGATTTAAAAAACAGGGTTACCCCCCTAGAATGGCGCGCACCTGAATCAACGACGGATGAAACCAACATGGACAGGCTGAAAACCATCGCCGCTTGCATGGCGCTATTCGCCGCGGGCCAGTGCGTTGCGCAGGATCAAATCGAGACGGTGGTGAACGCCGCCGTACAACCGGTGATGCAAGCCCAGGCTATTCAAGGCATGGCCGTGGCAGTCACCGTCAACGGCCAGGCGCATTACTTCAACTATGGCGTCGCCTCGAAAGAAACCGGCAACCCTGTCACGCAAGACACCCTGTTCGAGATCGGCTCCGTCAGCAAGACCTTCACCGCCACCCTCGCCGCTTACGCCCAGGCCACCGGCAAGCTGTCACTGTCGGACAAGGCCAGCCAGGTCCTGCCGGCCTTGCGCGGCACCGCGTTCGACCACATCAGCGTGCTGCAACTGGGCACCTACAGCGCGGGCGGCCTGCCGCTGCAGTTTCCTGCTGAATTTGATTCGGCCGACAAAATGCTCGGCTACTACCAACAATGGAAACCGCTCTACGCCCCCGGCAGCCACCGACTGTATTCAAACCCCAGTCTTGGCCTGTTCGGCTACCTCGCTGCGCAAAGCATGGGCCAGCCGTTCGATGAGCTGATGGAGAAAACCCTGCTGCCGAAACTCGGCTTGCAGCATACCTATGTACATGTGCCACAGGATCAGATGGCGCTGTACGCCCAGGGCTACAACAAGGACGGCAAACCGGTACGGGTCACTCCGGGTGCGCTGGATTCCGAGGCGTACGGGGTGAAAACCAGCGCCGAGGACTTGCTGCGCTATGTCGGTGCGAACATGAAGCCGGCGTCCCTGGAAAAGCCGTTGCAGCAAGCCATCGCCCTGACTCATAGCGGTTACTACACCGTAGGCGATATGACCCAGGGCCTCGGTTGGGAGATGTATCGCTACCCGATCACACTGGATCGCCTGCTGGACGGCAACTCCACGCCGATGGCCATGGAGGCGCACAAGGCCCAGTGGCTGAACCCGCCGCAGGCGCAGCCGCAGAGCGTGCTGGTCAACAAGACCGGTTCAACCGGGGGCTTTGGTGCTTACGTAGCGTACGTGCCATCGAAGGACATCGGCATTGTGATGCTGGCCAACAAGAATTATCCCAATGCGGAGCGGGTCAGGATTGCCCATCGGATTCTGAGCGCCCTGACTCAATAAGCCTTGTTTGCTTTCCCAGAGAAAAAGGCGACATCTAGAGGTTAATGTTGTGTAGGAGCGAGCTTGCTCGCGATGGACTCAAGAGCGCCGCGTTTAGCCAGTAAATACGCGTTATCGTTAACGACCATCGCGAGCAAGCTCGCTCCTACAGAGTCCTTAACTGATCGGCATTGACCTCCAGAGGTCACCTTTTTTTACTTTATCGGCACACCTTCGGATGGGTCGACATTGTCCAGCGCGCGATTCACCAACAACTCACCCACCACTGCCAATTGCTGAATCGACAGCGCCACATTGCGGTTGGAGCTTTCCAGGTTACAGGCCAGATCGGTGACCAGCACGTTCAGTGACGCGAGGGTTTCACAGGCGTGGCACAGCAGCGTCGGGGTGTCGACGTTTGGGAGGATGGTGAAGATGTGGCTGACCGGGTCGGCGTGTTTGGGGTTGCGCAAGCGAGCGCTGACGGCGGGTTCGGTGATGTCGGAGAGTGGGACGTGGAGATCGGAATCGGTTGAAGATTCGGGGGGATCGGGCGTGATCTTTTTCATGTGCGGCGCTCTTTTTGTATTCAAGGAGCTGCCCATCTCATTTCCACAAATAAGGTGGTAGCTGTACGCAGGTGTGGAAGACCAGGGAAAGAGTACCAAAACCCGGCGCACTCGAAAGTGCCCCGCGCACAGCCACCATAACGCAGCAATGTTGACATAAAAAAATGCCGATATGCGCTCTATGGGCGTTGATCTCTTTCTCTGAAAACGGACTTCCACATCCGACCGCTGATTTGCAGCGGCTGAAGAAGGTTATCGATACGGCCCAATGGGCGCCAGTTCACGGGGTGCGCCACGTCATGCAGGAAATTTCCGACGCAACTGAAGTCCTTTGCCTACGCTCGATTTTCTGAGCATCCAGTTACAAATACCTTTTTGCTCATGACCGTTGTGATGCAGGTGAAACCGTTGTATCTAATGGACCTCCCAAGCCTGCGAACGGCATCGGATCAATCCGTGACCGGGAATGACATAATGCGCGCTCACCTAATCAAACCGACTGACCCTAAAAGGGCGTTGTAATGGAAATTTTCAGCTTTCAGCTCAAGGATGTCGGTCGCTTCACCGATATGACCGTTTACCTGGCCCCCACCCCCAAACACCGCTCAAATGTGACGGTGCTTGTAGGAAACAACGGTGCCGGGAAAACCACCCTTTTAAAATCATTGGCCACCTCATTGAGTTGGCTAGTTGCCAGGATTCGTACTGAGAAAGGTGTTGGCAGTTACCTTACAAATGAAGACATTCGAAACGGCGCTGCAGTCGCAGTCGTTTTGACTTCCGTATCAGACAGTTCGCCGGCGCAACCACGTTCCCCCGACGATTATTCAAAACATGATCTCTTTAACTGGGCCATTGCTCGTAGCAGGCAAGGGCGAAAGAGTGATGTCCATAGTGAGTTAGCGGAAGCCAGCCTCCTTGCAGACCACTATCGCACTCAACTAACCATTGATGAAAAAGCTTCACTCCCTCTGATCGCCTACTACCCGGTAGAACGCTCGGTTCTGGAAATCCCACTAAAAATCCGAACCAAACACACCTTTGATCAACTCGACGGCTACGACAACGCATTGAATCGCGGTGTGGACTTCCGCCGTTTCTTCGAATGGTTCCGAGAACGCGAAGACAGTGAAAACGAAACCGGCGTGTCCGACACCGCGCTCGCCGAAATTTCCGCAAAATTCGGCAACGACAGTGACATCTGGAAAACTCTGTCCCAGTTGAAAGCCTCGTCCCGTGACCGTCAGTTAACAGCCGTACGCTCCGCCATCGCCGCGTTCATGCCCGGCTTCAGCAACCTGCGAGTGCAACGCAAGCCGCGTCTGCACATGGCCATCGACAAAAACGGCGTAACGCTGAATGTCTCCCAGCTATCGCAGGGTGAGAAATCGATGATGGCATTGGTCGGCGACATCGCTCGCAGATTGGCGATGATGAACCAGTCTCTGGACAACCCATTGGAAGGTGACGGCATCGTACTGATCGACGAGGTCGACTTGCACCTGCACCCTAAATGGCAGCGCAGTTTGATTCGGCAGTTGAGCGAAACCTTCCCCAATTGCCAGTTTGTCCTGACCACTCACTCGCCATTGGTCATCAGCGACGCGAAAGACGTGCTGTGCTACGTGCTCAATGACGGGGAACTGCACGAACAATCAGGCCTGTATGGATTGGATGCCAATCAGGTGCTTCTGGAAGAACGCAACCTGGCACAAAACCTGTGGGAGCGAGCTTGCTCGCGATGACGGCCTGACATCCAACATCGATATCGACTGTTACGACGCCATCGTCGGAACGCCGCCCGGAGCAAGCTCGCTCCCACAGGTTAATTGCTCACCACAAGAACTCAGTATCGGTTCAATCATCCGGCATTTCAGGCGGTTTGGCAGGCTTGGCCGGTTTGCCAGGTTTTGTGCCTTTGGTGACTTTGGCGCCCTTGGCCGCCGGCTCGGCCTCAGTGACCGGAGCCGCCACTGTCGCGGTAAATTCTTTCTCGGCCGCCGGCAACTGATCGACAGCGCTGAAAATCTCGTCCAGCTTGATGGCGTCCGATTGTTCGAGTTTCTTTTCGCCGTCCTTGCCGACCAGGATGACCTTGGTCTTGGCGCCGGCGCCCAGCTTGAGCGAGCGGATCAGCGCTGCCGTGTCTTGTGGCCCGAGGTCTTTGCCGTCGCGCTGGCCCATCAGGTTCAGCACGGTGTAGAGCACCATGTTGCGGTCGGTGAACCCCTTGCGATTGGCCGGTTCATCCAGCGACTTTTTCAGGCTGACCCAGATCGGATCAACAGCACTCGGAGCGATGACAATCAGTGGTCGGGCCCTGCCCTTGTCCATGTCCAGAGGTGAGTCGCCATCAGTGGCGAACGAAGTGCCGGCAATCGCCAGCAAAGTAGCCAGGGTCAGTGACCTGATGAGCATGCGCATCTCCTTTTGATATCCACGCTCTAATGATTGCGCATTGCGGCGATCGTTCCGGGTGACGTACCGCAAATATGTCTCGCCTTGCCCCAAGCTTAGGTCAGGGCGGTCATTGCGCAACAGGCTGGGCTAATCTGAAGACTCATGACAACCCGCCTGATCCGTCGTGAGGACTTGTGCATGAGCGCTCAGTTGAACCACACCATCGTCTGGTGCCGGGACAAGCAGGTTTCGGCGAATTTCCTGGCCAGCCTCCTCGGCCTGCCCGCCCCGCTGCCCTTCGGGCCCATGCTGATCGTCAAACTGGATAACGGCGTGTCACTGGATTTCTACGACAACGACCCGCCGATTGCGTCCCAGCACTATGCATTCTTGATGGGCGACGAGGATTTCGATGCGGCCTTCGCACGCCTGCAAGCCAACGGTCAGCCATGGTGGGCCGACCCGTGCAAGCAGCGACTGAGGGAGATCAATGATTATGCGGGAGGACGGCGGGTGTATTTCGATGACCCGGACGGGCATCTGCTGGAAATATTCACCCGCGAATGAAGCTGGCGTGGCGGCTTGAATCAGAACGCCAGTTTGTAGCCGATCAACAACAGCATGGTCGCCAGGCAAGGGCGCAGCAGTTCGTCGGAGATGCGCCCGGTCAGGTGGCTGCCCAGGTAAATCCCCGGCAACGAACCCACCAGCAAGTAACCCAGGACGTGCCAATCCATGTTGCCCATGCTGGCATGGCCAAGCCCCGCGACCAGGGTCAGCGGCACGGCGTGGGCGATTTCAGTCCCCACCAGGCGACGGGTCGGCAGCATCGGATAGAGGATGAACAGTGCCACGGTGCCCAGTGCTCCGGCGCCGATGGATGTCAGCGCGACCATGGTGCCAAGGACCAGTCCGGTGATGACCGTCAACACGTTCAAGCGCAACCCGCTGGGGTTGTAATGGCCGCCCGCCCGTTTGTGGGCGAAGTCGAGCAGGCGCTTCTTGAACAGGATCGCCAGTGCCGTGGCAAACAACACAAAACCGAGGGCCTGCTTGATGATCGCGTTCATCGCCTCGGGGGCACTGTGCAGGGTGCTGAGGAACCACAGCGTCAACGCCACCGCGGGCACGCTGCCCAAGGTCAGCCAGCCGGTAATCGCCCAGTCGATGTTGTTGTTCTTGCGGTGAACCAGTACACCGCTGGATTTGGTGATGGCGGCGTACAGCAGGTCGGTGCCGACCGCTGTCGCCGGGTTGATGCCGAACCCTAGCAGGATCGGGGTCATGAGCGACCCGCCACCCACGCCAGTCATGCCGACGATGAAGCCGACAACCAGCCCGGCAACGACCAACCCGATGTTCACTAAATCCATGAATACGTCCACAAAGAGCGCAAGGGAAATCTGGCCCGCAGCATAGCGACATTTCTTATAACCAGTTATATCGATGCGATCTATCTTTATGCCTTAGGCACTTCCCTTGTGGGAGCAAGCTCACTTGTATGTTTAGACTTGAAGGGGTGGGCCGACGGAGGGGATCGCCGCAGGCTGCCATGGATAGAGCCGGACATGGCGAAAAAGTGCAGGATCGGGCGTCACTGGCAGGGGAATGTTCAAAGAAAAAACGGATCAGAAAATCATTAGCTCGGTACACACAGGAGGGTTTGCATGCGCACGCTTGAATTGGCTGGCGCCAGGGTCCCGGTTATCGGACAGGGGACCTGGCAGATGGGTGAAGACCGCTCACGGCACACGGAAGAAGTCGCGGCCCTGCGCCTGGGCATCGAACTGGGCATGACCCTGATCGACACCGCTGAAATGTACGCCGAAGGCGGCGCCGAGGAAGTGGTCCGCGATGCCATCGCCGGCCAGCGCGACAGCGTCTTTCTGGTCAGCAAGGTGTACCCGCACAACGCGAGCCGCCAGGGCATTCCCCTGGCATGCGAGCGAAGCCTGCTTAGGCTTGGCACCGATTACATCGATCTGTATCTGCTGCATTGGCGCGGCCAGTATCCCCTGGAAGAAACCGTTGAAGCCTTCGAACGCCTGCGCGAAGACGGCAAGATCGGGCGTTGGGGCGTGTCCAATTTCGACCTCGACGACTTGCTGGAACTGGACGCCCCGGCCTGCGCCACCAATCAGGTGCTCTACAACCTGGCACAACGGGGCATAGAATTTGATTTATTACCCTGGAGCCGACAACGACGGCTGCCGGTCATGGCTTACTGTCCGATCGACCAGGGCGGCAAACTGCTCACCAATGCCACTCTCAAACAGGTGGCCGCCCGACACGGCGTGACGCCGGCGCAAGTTGCGCTGGCATGGATTGTGCGTCAGGACGGTGTGATCGCTATCCCCAAAGCGGTCCGCCCAGAGCATGTACGGCTCAATGCCCAGGCTGCCAGATTGCAGCTTGAAGCCGGGGATCTGGAGGCGCTGGACCAAGCGTTTCACGCGCCACAACGCAAACAGCGGCTGGCCATGGTCTGAACCACCGCAGTCAGTCAGAGAGCTTCACCATGAGAAGCACCGACCACCTGGACCCGTTCAATCTGCAACGTTTTCTCGAGGCTCAGGACCCGGTGTTCGACCGGGTTCAAACCGAGCTGAGCAACGGGCACAAGCGCAGTCACTGGATGTGGTTCATTTTTCCGCAGTTCGCCGGGCTCGGCGGCAGCGAGATGTCGCGCCGCTTTGCCATCCGCTCGCGGGAGGAAGCCCTGGCCTACCTTGAGCACCCGTTGCTGGGCGCCCGGCTACGCGCCTGCACCCAGGAAGTGCTGAACATCCGGGAGCGCTCGGTGGCCGGGATTTTCGGCCATCCCGACGACCTGAAGTTTCATTCCTCGATGACCCTGTTTGCCCAGGTCACCGCCGCCGACAGCCTTTTCCAGCAAGCCCTGAACCAATACTTCCACGGCATCCTGGATGACTGGACCCTGTCGCTGATGGACTCAAAACAGGCCCAGTTGCCCCCCAATCAGGGTTGAGAAGTCGTCATCGACAAACGGCAGTATCGCGTCCGCCACCGGTTGCAGCTGCCGGGTGATGTAGTGGTCGTAATCGATGGGCGCGCTGCGCACTTCCAGCGGTTCGGGGCCGGCGACGGTGATCACGTAGCTGATCCAGCCGCCGTTCTGATACTGGCGCGGGCGACCCTGCCGGTCGTTGTACTCGTCGGCCAGACGCGCCGCGCGCACATGGGGCGGCACGTTGCGCTGATAGTCATCGAGGCTGCGGCGCAGGCGCTTGCGGTAGATCAGCCGGTCATCGAATTCACCGGCCAGGGTCTTGCGCACGTAGTCACGCACATAATCCTGATAGGGCTGGCGCAGGAAGATCCGCGAATACAGCTCCTGCTGGAATTGCCGGGCCAGCAGCGACCAGTCGGTGCGTACGGTTTCCAGGCCTTTGTAGACCATTTCGTCGCTGCCGTCGGCACGGGTTACCAGCCCCGCGTAGCGCTTTTTACTGCCTTCTTCAGCGCCGCGGATGGTCGGCATCAAAAAGCGCTTGTAGTGGGTTTCGAACTGCAATTCGAGAACGCTTTGCAAACCGTATTCCTGCTGCACGTGCTCGCGCCACCACTGATTGACGTGCGCCACCAGCGCCTGGCCGATCTGCGCCGCCTCCTGCTGACCATGGGCGCGACGCAGCCAGACGAAGGTCGAATCGGTGTCGCCATAGATCACTGCATGCCCCTGGGCCTCGATCAACTGGCGGGTGCGCAGCATGATTTCGTGCCCGCGCAAGGTGATGGACGAGGCCAGGCGCGTGTCGAAGAAGCGACAACCGCTGGAGCCCAGTACACCGTAGAAGGCGTTCATGATGATTTTCAGCGCCTGGGACAGCGGTGCGTTGTGTTCGCGCTTGGCGGTTTCCCGGCCTTCGGCCACCCGGGCGACGATGGACGGCAGGCAATGCCGGGTGCGAGAAAAGCGTGCGCCACGAAAACCCGGCACCGACTCGCTGTCATCCGGGTGCTCGAGCCCTTCAATCAGCCCCACGGGGTCGATCAGGAAGGTGCGGATGATCGACGGATAGAGGCTTTTGTAGTCGAGCACCAGCACCGATTCGTACAGTCCCGGTTGCGAATCCATGACAAAACCGCCGGGGCTGGCTTCGGGTGGCTTGCCACCGAGATTCGGCGCAACGAAACCCTGGCGGTGCATCAGCGGCATGTACAGGTGCGTGAACGCCGCCACCGAACCGCCCATGCGATCGACCGGCAAACCGGTGACGCTGGCCCGCTCCAGCAAGAAAGTGAGCAACTCGGTCCTGGCGAAAATCCGCGTGACCAGTTCGCAGTCCTTGAGGTTGTAGGTGGCCAGCGCCGGTTTGTCCTCGGCGAACATGCGATTGATTTCGTCCATGCGCTGGTACGGGTTGTCGATGGACTTGCCCTCGCCGAGCAGGGTTTGCGCGACGTTTTCCAGGCTGAACGAAGGGAAACTCCAGGTCGCCGAGCGCAGGGCCTCGATACCGTCGATGATCAGGCGGCCAGCCGCAGAAGCGAAGTAATGGTTGCCGCTGCCGTGTTCGCGCCACTGCATTTCCTCGCCGCCACGCCCCAGTTTCAACGGCACCGCCAGGCGCCGGGCGTGTTCGTGAAGCACCCGCAAGTCGAACTGCACGACGTTCCAGCCAATGATCGCGTCGGGGTCGAAGCGGGCAAACCATTCGTTGAGTTTTTTCAGCAGCAGGGTCCGCGAATCACAGTATTCGAGCTGGAAATCCACCTGGCTGGCGTCGCCATTCGGCGGACCGAGCATGTACACCTGACGCTCGCCGCAACCTTCCAGGGCAATGGAATACAACTCGCCCTGGGCAGTGGTCTCGATGTCCAGGGATACCAATCTGAGGCTCGGCCGGTAGTCGGGGTCGGGTTTCATCTGCGCGTCGAGCAGCAGGCCCTCGGCATTCGGCGTGCCACTGAAACGCACCGGCGCGGTGATGAAGCGTTCCATCATGTAGCGTTCCGGCGGGCGCACGTCGGCTTCGAACACCTCGGCACCGGCCCGACGCAGCGCGGTTTCCAGGCGCATCAACTGGCCATGTTGCTGGCAGTAAAGTCCGAGGACCGGGCGATGTTCGAAATCCTGCAGGGCCAGGGGCCTGAGCTCGACGTTTTTCTCGTCATGCAAAACGCCTTCGGCCGCCTGACGCTGCGCAGCAGGGATGAACGCCACCGACGGTTGATGAGGCAGGCGGATGCGCCGGGGACCGCTGTCGGTCGCCAGCCAGAACTCGACTTCCGTGCCGGCCGGGGTGTCGCGCCAATGCCGGGTCAGGACGAAGCCCTGCTGTAGATCCACCACTGCAAACCTCGAAACTGATTCAGAGGGTGATTCTACCCGTCATCAGTCGCGATAGCGCGTTTGCCGCAGGCCTGTCAGGCAGACACACTAACTGTAGGAGCGAGCCTGCTCGCGATAGCGGATTAACCTTCAACGAAGATATTGGCTGTCAGTCGGTCATCGCGAGCAGGCTCGCTCCTACAGGTAGTGTGCCGGGACAGAAATGAGGGGATTGCCAAAGAAAAACCGCCGAATGACGTTTTTTGCGCGTTATCTGCCGCTTTCGCCCTTGCCCTGAACGCTCGTGTCTACGATTCTTCAAGAACAACGACAACACCCGAGTAACCACCATGAAAACCGTCGCCCAACTGCTCAAGCTCAAAGATCAGAAGAATCAGGAAGTGCACCAGATCAAACCCGATCACATGGTGCTCGAAGCGCTGATGAAGATGGCCGAGAAAAACGTCGGCGCCTTGTTGGTGGTGGAGAATGATGAAGTGCTGGGCATCATCAGCGAACGGGACTACGCACGCAAACTGGTGCTGCACGGCCGCTCTTCGGTGGGCACGCCGGTGCGCGACATCATGGTGTCGCCGGTGATTACCGTCGACACCCATCAAACCGTGGAGACCTGCCTGGGCATCATGTCCGATAAACGCCTGCGGCACTTGCCGGTGGTGGAAGGCGGCAAATTGATTGGCCTGTTGTCGATCGGTGACCTGGTCAAGGAAGCGATCGCCGAACAGGCGGAGCTGATCAAGCAGCTGGAACAGTACATTCGCGGGGAGTGAATCCGCACACGCCGCCCCCCTGTAGGAGCGAGCCTGCTCGCGATGGCGGTATGTCAGTCACTTAGATGTTGAATGATAA
>NZ_JAHBDJ010000016.1:0-95621 GCF_019956375.1 Pseudomonas sp. GL-R-19
GTGGACGAGTCGGTGCAGATCTATAACAACGAGCGGCCTCATCTGTCGCTGAAATACAAAACGCCCGATGCGGTGCATCGGGCGTTTTGAGGCTGAAACAGGTGTAAACCTATTTCAGGACTAGACATTCACCACCTTCAAACGATGTAGGAGCGAGCTTGCTCGCGATGGTCGTGAACGATGACGCGGGCTGGAGCGCATTCACCGGACGTTTTTCGCGAGCAGGCTCGCTCCTACAGGATGGGGTTCAGTCGATGTACTCAAACAACTTCACAATCTTCTGCACGCCGGAAACACCTTGCACCAGGTTGGTCGCCTGCGCAGCTTCCTGTTTGGTCAGTAGGCCCAGCATGTAGACAATGCCGTTTTCAGTGACGATCTTGATGCGCGAACCGGGGATGTTGGCATCGGCGAGCATCTGGGCCTTGATCTTGGAGGTCAACCAGGTGTCGTTCTGACGGGCCAGGAAACTGGAGGGTGGCAGGATCTGCAGTTCGTTGTGCACCTGCTTCACGCGCTGGACCGCGGCAGCGGCCTGTTCGGCCTTGGCCTTGAGGTCTGCGCGTGGCGTTTGCCCGGCGAGCAGCACGACGCCGTTGAAGCTGGTGACGACGATGTGCGAGTCCTTATCAAGGGCCGGGTCGGCCTTGGCGATGTTCACGCCAACCTTGGTGTCGATCAGGGAGTCGTCGATCTTGCTGCCCAGTGTGCGGGTGCCGCGGTCATCTTCAATCGGTGCTTCACGGCTGGCAGTCACCACCGAGGTGCAGCCACTGATGCCGAGGCACAGGGTCAAGGCCAGTAGGCCAAGGCGATTAGGGGTCATTCTTCACTCCCGAACAATTGGCTGTCGATCAAGTCGCAAAGGCAATGGATCGCCAGCAGGTGGACTTCTTGAATACGAGCGGTGACGTTGGCCGGTACGCGAATCTCGACGTCCTCGGGCAACAGCAGCGACGCCATGCCGCCGCCATCACGTCCCGTCAATGCTACGACAATCATTTCGCGATCATGTGCGGCCTGGATCGCTTGAATTATGTTGGCCGAGTTGCCGCTGGTGGAGATAGCCAGCAACACATCGCCCGGTTGGCCGAGTGCGCGGATCTGCTTGGAGAAGATTTCGTTGTAGCTGTAGTCGTTGGCGATCGAGGTGATCGTCGAGCTGTCGGTCGTCAGGGCGATGGCCGGCAGGCTCGGGCGCTCGCGCTCAAAGCGATTGAGCAGCTCGGATGAGAAGTGCTGGGCGTCGCCGGCAGAGCCGCCGTTACCACAGGAAAGCATTTTTCCTTCGTTGAGCAGGGCGTTGACCATGACCTGGCTGGCTTGCTCGATGTGCGGTGCAAGTACTTCCATCGCCTGTTGCTTGGTGTCGATACTGGCCTGAAAAAGCTGGCGAATTCGGGATTGCATGTCCATCTGTGTGACCTTAAGTGGCGCGGCTGTTCGGCACATGAATGTGCAGCCCGCAAAGCAAAGAGCAAAAGTGTTCGGTGATAGTGTCCGGTTCGCACTGCCGGCGATCAACCGTCGAAGGCATTCTGTAGCCAGTTCAACTGATCGAGGTGGCTGTCGATGGCAATCACGTCGAAGCGGCAAGGGGAATTGGCCCAGCGCGACTCGCGCTGAAGAAAATATTGCGCGGCGAAAATCAGTTTTTGCCGTTTGCGCTCATCGATGCTGTCGAGCGCGCCACCCCATTGAGTGTTTTTTCTGTAGCGGACTTCAACGAATACTACTGTATCGCCATCTAGCATGACCAGATCAAGCTCGCCGCGTTTGCACGACCAGTTCTGCGCCAGCAGGCGCAGACCCTGTTGTTGAAGATGCTCGAGCGCATGGCGCTCGGCATCCATGCCGCTTTGCTGGCGTGACCTGTCAGGCATCAGCGAGTGGTATCCGGCAGGCGCTGGACCTGGCCATTGGCGAACTCGGCCCATGGCAACTGGCGTACGACCCGCTGGCTCTGAGACATGCCAAGGCTGCCCGATTCACCGTTGATGCGGCTGTCCGGCAGAGACTTGAGTTGGCCCAGGCGCGGTGCCAGGCGATAAGCGTCCACACCCATGGCATACAGGCGCCCCAGGCTGCCAGCGGCTTGAGGCCACTGGGCGGTGACCTGGCGGCGCAGCGGGTCGTTGGCGTCCAGCAACCATGGCGTCTCGCAGAAGCGGATGCCATTCATGTCGTTGTACTGGTTGACGTCGCCGCTGGCGCTGAACACGTGAGAGGTGGCGTAGACCGGCACATCGCCTGCGTACTGGAAGTTCAGGGTCGGTTTGATCTGCTGGGCCTGTTGTGGTGTTGCCGCGAGGAAGATGAACTCGATGTCCTGGCGGCGCGATGGCTGGGCAGCGACTTGCGAGCCAACGGTGCTTTGCAGGCTCTTGGCGCGACCTTCGCTCTGACGCAGCTGGAACATGTCGGCAATCTGCTGGGCCAACTGGACCGGCTGATCGACGCGTTCGGTGGCGACGATGGTGCCGCCATTGGCTTGCCAGTCCTGGCTGAATGCCTTGAGTACGCGGTCGCCCCATTCACCTTTCGGCACCATGATGGCTGCGCGGTGCAGGCCATCGGCGCGAGCGCGGCGCGACACTTCACGGGCTTCATCTTCAGCGGCAAGACCGAACTGGAACAATTGCGCCGGACCCTGATCGCCTTCGCTGTAGTTCAGCGCGAGTGTGGTGATCGGCAATTGCGGGCGAGCGCTCAGCTGTTTGACCAGCGGCTTCTCCAGTGGGCCGACGACCAGTTGCACGCCATCGGCCTGGGCCTTGCGGTAGAACTCGTCCATGGAGGTCAGGCGCGAGCTGTCATAGAACTCGATGGCGGGTGGTTTCTGCCCGGCCTGTTGTGCCTGGTAGTGAGCAGCCATGAAGCCGTCGCGCAGTGCTTTGCCGACCGAGGCCAAAGGACCGTCCTGAGGCAGCAGCAAGGCGATCTTGTTCAGGGGCTGGCTGGCCAGTTCCTTGAGTTGGGTCAGTGGCTGCGGCAATTGAATGGCTGCCGGGTGTTTCGGATTCCGCGTGCGCCAGTTGTCGATGGCGGCTTGTTGCTGCTCCAGGGTGCCGGCGGATTTCACGGCCAGCGCGAGGGCCATCCAGCCGCCGAGATCGTCGGTGGTGTTCGGTTGCAATTGCTCGGTCGGCAGCGAAGCGATCAGGGTCCAGATGGCTTCGTGATTTTTGCTGGCTGCTTCACCTTTGAGCATCGGTGCGATGAAAATGCGCTCCCGAGCAGCAGCGAGGGTCTGGCCGTCGGCTTCAAGGGCACGGGCGTGAACGGTGCCGGTGCGGACCTGCTGCTCTTCGGGCAGCTCGCTCAAGCGTTGCATGCTCGGATGGCTCAAGGCCGTCAGCGCGGCCTTGGGCTGGTTGCGGGTCATGGCCAGTTCAGCCGCCAGGGTGTTGGCGAAAATCTGTTGGCCCGGCTTGAGCTGCTCGGTCGGAACCTGTTGCAGGATTTGCGCGGACTGGCCGGCATTGCCCTGGTGATAGGCCAGGTCGGCAGCACTCAAGCGCAGCAAGGCGGCGTCTTCCGGCGATTTGCTTTGGGAGGCCTTCTCAAGCAGTTGCTCGATACTGGCATCCGGTGTCCGTGGAAGTTCGCCAAGGCTGGAGGAGGGCGAGCTGGCGCAAGCCGCCAGCAAGGCAGCGAGGCAGAGGGCAGATAACAGCCGCAGGCAAGCGATCATGTAAGCGTTCCTGATACTCGATCAAATTAGCGTGGAATTGTACCCAAGCACTGGCCGGGGCGCGATGTTACTGGTGTGAATCGATCAATTTAGCTGGTGTAAATGTTGCACCAGCGCACAAACAGACGCCGAGGCCTCCTTTGGTTGCGCGTATCGTGAGCCTCGCTACGCGCTACAATGGCGACTTTTACCGATCATGAGGTGTGCGCTTTGACTGCTCCAGGTGCTTTGAATTCCGCTGCTGGCTCGCTTTATGTGGTGGCGACGCCCATCGGCAACCTGGATGACATCAGTGCGCGGGCGCTGAAGATCCTGCGTGAAGTGGCCTTGATTGCCGCGGAAGACACCCGCCATTCCCAGCGCCTGATGCAGCACTTCGGCATTGCGACGCCATTGGCGGCCTGCCATGAGCACAACGAGCGGGATGAAGGTAGCCGCTTTATCACTCGCCTGCTTGCCGGTGACGACGTGGCGTTGATCTCCGACGCCGGGACGCCGCTGATTTCCGATCCGGGTTATCACCTGGTCCGGCAGGCTCGGGCTGCAGGCATCAATGTGGTGCCGGTTCCAGGTGCCTGCGCGTTGATTGCAGCGTTGTCGGCGGCGGGTCTGCCTTCCGACCGATTCATTTTCGAAGGTTTCCTCCCGGCCAAGGCGGTGGGGCGGCGGGCGCGTCTCGAACAGGTAAAGGAAGAGCCGCGCACCTTGATCTTCTACGAGGCTCCGCATCGCATCCTTGAATGCCTGCAAGACATGGAGCTGGTGTTCGGTCCCGAGCGTCCGGCGCTGCTTGCCCGTGAGTTGACCAAGACGTTTGAAACGCTCAAGGGCCTGCCACTGGCTGAGCTACGCGAGTTTGTCGAGTCGGACAGCAATCAGCAGCGCGGCGAGTGCGTGGTGTTGGTGGCGGGCTGGTCTGCGCCCGAGGAGGAGGGCGCCGTCAGCAGCGAGGCGATGCGCATCCTCAACCTGTTGCTCGAAGAAATGCCGCTCAAGCGAGCGGCGGCTTTGGCGGCACAAATCACCGGCGAACGAAAGAATGTGCTGTACCAGATCGCGCTGGATCAGCAGAAGGGCGAGTAAAACCCGACGCGCAGGCGTGCTCTATGGCGCTTGGTGCTTGTTCTTCGGGCGCTCTGCCGGTAACCTTCGCGGCGGAGAGTCGATCGGACAGTCGCTGCCCCCTATGAAAATTAGGGGGGGGAGGAAAGTCCGGGCTCCATAGGGCGAAGTGCCAGGTAACGCCTGGGAGGCGCGAGCCTACGGAAAGTGCCACAGAAAATAACCGCCTAAGCGCTTCGGCGCCGGTAAGGGTGAAAAGGTGCGGTAAGAGCGCACCGCACGTCTGGCAACAGTTCGTGGCTAGGTAAACCCCACTTGGAGCAAGACCAAATAGGGTCCCAAGGCGTGGCCCGCGCTGGGACCGGGTAGGTTGCTAAAGATGTCCAGTGATGGCCATCGTAGACGAATGACTGTTCAAGACAGAACCCGGCTTACAGATCGACTCTCCACCTTTTTTCTCCTCTGCTTAAATCATTGGGCAGAGTGTTGGTGATAGCAATTTTCTCCAGGCACAAACGTCAGGAGAAGCGGTTTTGTGATATCGATTAGCCCGCGCTTGTAGTGATCGCATAAACTCCACGAAGCACCGGTTTCCCTCCTTACACAATCGTCAGCAGAACCTCTTTTGTAATACCAAAAAAATCTTACTCTTAATAAAACACTTTAACTTCCGAACGCAGCCTTCTGTGCTGATTCAAGTTATCGGGTGGATTCATCTGTCGGATTTTCGTTGCCTCTCCGTTAATGCTCCTAAATCTCAGTTCTGTAAGGATTTTCCTTTAATCCGCGCCTTGACGGTGTGGTGGGGGCATTCCTATAGTGTGCGTAAGTGGCGGAAAGTGGCATGAAGTGGGTTTTTTGAACTCAAAACGCTAGAATTTGGAGAGACGCTGACGTGTTTCGCGGAGCCAACGCTATCAGTCTCGATGCAAAGGGCCGTCTCGCAATGCCGAGTCGGTACCGTGACGAGCTCGATTCGCGGAGTTCCGGGCAGTTGATCGTCACGATTGATGCCGTTGATCCATGTTTGTGTGTTTACCCCCTCGATGAGTGGGAAATTATTGAAACCAAACTGCGCGCACTGCCTTCGCTTCGCGAAGAGAACCGTCGCCTGCAACGTTTACTGATTGGTAATGCCGTCGACCTCGAGCTCGATGGCAGTGGTCGTTTTCTGGTTCCGCCGCGTCTTCGTGAATATGCCAGGTTGGATAAGCGCGCGATGTTGGTAGGCCAACTGAACAAGTTCCAATTGTGGGACGAGGATGCCTGGAACGCGGTTTCTGCCGCTGACCTGGCTGCCATTCAACAACCGGGCGCTATGCCTGATGAACTGCGTGATTTGATCCTGTGACTATTGATAGCGGCTTTAACCACATCACCGTACTGCTTGACGAAGCCGTCGAGGCTCTCGCCGTACGTCCTGATGGCTGCTATCTGGACGGCACGTTCGGACGCGGCGGACACAGCCGGTTGATTCTCAGCCAGCTCGGTCCCGATGGTCGGTTGCTCGGATTCGATAAAGATCCACAAGCGATTGCCACCGGGCAAACGCTAGCGGCCGAAGACGGCCGCTTTGTCGTTGTGCAGCGCAGCTTTGCCGAGCTCGGTTCGGAGGTCGCCGAACGCGGTCTGGCCGGCAAGGTCAGTGGCGTTCTGCTGGATCTGGGCGTGTCTTCGCCACAGCTCGACGATCCTGAGCGCGGTTTCAGCTTCCTCAATGATGGTCCGCTGGACATGCGCATGGATCCGTCCCGTGGCATCAGCGCCGCCGAGTTCGTCAACACCGCGCCCGTGGAAGAAATCGCCCGGGTGTTCAAGGAATACGGCGAGGAGCGTTTCTCCGGTCGCATGGCCCGAGCAGTGGCCGAGCGCCGCGACATCAAGCCATTCGAGCGCACCGGTGACCTGGCAGAAGTCCTGAAGGTCGCCAATCCGGCGTGGGAAAAGGGCAAGAACCCTGCAACCCGTGCGTTCCAGGGCTTGCGTATTCACGTCAACAACGAACTGGGTGATCTGGAAGCCGGCCTCGAAGCCGCCCTGGAGTGCCTGGAAGTGGGCGGTCGTCTGGTCGTCATCAGCTTCCATTCGCTGGAAGACCGCATCGTCAAACTGTTCATGCGCAAGCTGGTGAAAGGCGAAGCCGACAACCTGCCGCGCAACCTCCCGGTTCGGCATGTCGCCTTCGAACCGAAAATCAAAGTCCATGGCAAAGCGCAGACGGCCTCCGACGCCGAACTCAAAGCCAACCCACGTTCCCGTAGTGCTGTCATGCGTGTGGCGGAGAAGCTGCGGTGAGCAAGCTTTTCGCCAAGCCATTGCCCGGCGGAAGCTTCTTCATGCTGCTGCTGTTTGTCGGCGTGCTCATTTCGGCCATTGGCGTGTCCTACAGCGCCCACTGGAACCGTCAGCTATTGAATTCGCTGTACAACGAATTGAGCGTGCGCGACAAGGCGCAAGCCGAGTGGGGCCGGTTGATTCTGGAGCAGAGCACCTGGACCGCCCACAGCCGTATCGAAGTGCTGGCCACCGAACAACTGAAAATGCACATTCCCGGTGCCGCTGACGTGAAGATGGTGGCGCCATGATGAAGCTCGAAGGTGCACTCTTTCCTTGGCGGTTCCGCGTGGTGCTGGGTTTGCTCGGCATCATGGTGGTCGCGATTGCCTGGCGCATCATCGATTTGCAAGTAGTCGACCGTGCCTTCCTCAAAGGACAGGGCGATGCCCGCAGTGTTCGTCATATTCCGATTCCGGCCCACCGTGGTCTGATCACCGACCGTAACGGCGAGCCCTTGGCCGTGAGTACTCCGGTCACCACCCTTTGGGCCAATGCCAAGGAAATGCAAACGGCCAAAGAGAAGTGGCCAGCACTGGCGGCTGCCTTGGGACAGGACCCGAAAGCCCTGGCCGAACGTCTCGAAGCCCAGGCCAACAAGGAATTCATTTACCTGGTGCGCGGGCTGACGCCTGAGCAGGGCCAGGCCGTGCTCGACCTGAAGGTGCCAGGTGTCTACGGCATCGAAGAGTTCCGGCGGTTTTATCCTGCCGGCGAAGTCACCGCCCATATGGTCGGGTTTACCGACATCGACGATCATGGTCGTGAAGGCGTCGAACTGGCCTACGACGAATGGCTGGCCGGGGTCCCTGGCAAGCGTCAGGTGATCAAGGACCGGCGCGGCCGGCTGATCAAGGATGTCCAGGTCACCAAAAACGCCAAGGCCGGCAAGCCCTTGGCGTTGTCCATTGACCTGCGCCTGCAATACCTGGCCAACCGCGAATTGCGCAACGCGATCATCGAGAACGGCGCCAAGGCCGGCAGTCTGGTGATCATGGACGTGAAGACCGGTGAGATTCTCGCAATGGTCAACCAGCCGACCTACAACCCGAACAACCGTCGCAACCTGCAACCGGCGATGATGCGTAACCGCGCGATGATCGACGTGTTCGAGCCGGGTTCGACCATGAAAGCGATCTCGATGAGCGCCGCCATCGAAACCGGCCGCTGGAAACCGAGCGACACCGTCGAGGTGTATCCGGGCTCCTTGCAGATTGGCAAGTACACCATCAAGGACGTATCCAAGACTGAGGGCCCGGTACTCGACCTGACCGGCATTCTGATCAACTCCAGTAACGTCGGCATGAGCAAGGTTGCCTTCGACATTGGCGGCGAAACCATTTTCCGTCTCGCGCAGAAAGTCGGCCTCGGCCAGGACACCGGCCTGGGCTTCCCGGGCGAGCGCGTCGGCAACCTGCCGAACTACCGCGAGTGGCGCAAGGCAGAAACCGCCACGCTGTCCTACGGCTACGGTATCTCCGTGACCGCAATCCAGCTGGTCCACGCCTTCTCGGCCCTGGCCAACAACGGTCGCCTCGCACCACTGACTTTGATCAAGACCGACAAGGCGCCGCAAACCACCCAGGTGTTGCCGGAGGCCGTCGCGAAAACCATGCAAGGCATGCTGCAACAAGTGATCGAAGCCCCGCGCGGCGTATTCCGTGCGCAGGTGCCGGCGTATCACGTGGGCGGCAAGTCGGGTACTGCGCGTAAAACCTCGGTTGGCACCAAGGGCTACGCCGAGAACTCCTACCGGTCGCTGTTCGCCGGCTTCGGCCCGATGAGCGATCCGCGTTACGCCATCGTGGTGGTGATCGACGAGCCGACCAAGGCCGGTTACTTCGGTGGCCTGGTTTCCGCGCCGGTGTTCAGCCGCGTGATGTCGGGCACCCTGCGCCTGATGAACATTACGCCGGACAACCTGCCACCTACTCAACAAGCGAACGCAACACCGGTCGTTCCGCTGAAAGCCAATGGAGGGCGCGGCTGATGTCTCTGAGCCTGAACAAGATTTTCCCTCACGCCGGCCACGATCTGCTGATTCGCGAACTCGCCCTGGACAGCCGTAATGTGCGCGCAGGTGATTTGTTCCTGGCCGTCCCGGGCGGGAAGTTCGATGGGCGCGCTCATATTGCCGACGCCTTGCAACGCGGCGCGGCTGCGGTGGCCTATGAAGTAGAAGGCGCCACGATCCTGCCGATCACTGAAGTGCCGCTGATTCCGGTCAAGGGCCTGGCGGCTCAACTGTCGGACATCGCCGGGCGTTTTTATGGCGAGCCGAGCCATCACCTGAACCTGGTGGGCGTTACCGGCACCAACGGCAAGACCAGCGTGACGCAATTGGTCGCCCAGGCACTGGACCTGCTCGGCCAGCACTGCGGCCTGGTCGGCACACTCGGTACCGGTTTCTACGGCGCGCTGGAAAGCGGCCTGCACACCACGCCGAATCCGATTGCCGTGCAAGCGACCCTGGCGGACCTGAAGAAGGCCGGGGCCAAAGCCGTGGCGATGGAAGTGTCTTCCCATGGCCTGGACCAGGGGCGCGTGACGGCATTGGCCTTCGATGTGGCGGTGATGACTAACCTGTCCCGCGATCATCTGGATTACCACGGCACCATGCAGGTCTACGGCGAAGCCAAGGCCAAGCTGTTTGCCTGGAATGATTTGAAATGCCGCGTGGTCAACCTCGACGACGAATTTGGTCGGCAACTGGCAGCCGACAAGCGCGAGTCGCGGCTGATTACCTATAGCCTGGAAGATTCCAGCGCCTACCTGTATTGCCGTCAGGCGCAATTCGACGACGAAGGTGTGCGCGCCACGCTGGTCACGCCACAGGGCGAGCACCTCTTGCGCAGCACCTTGCTCGGTCGCTTCAACCTGAGCAATGTCCTGGCGGCGGTCGGCGCGTTGCTCGGACTGGATTACGCCCTGGACGAAATCCTCAAGGTGTTGCCAGAGCTCGAAGGCCCTGCCGGGCGCATGCAGCGTCTGGGCGGTGGCTCGCAGCCATTGGTGGTGGTCGACTACGCCCACACCCCGGATGCGCTGGAAAAAGTACTGCTGGCCCTGCGTCCACACGCCAAGGGCCGGTTGCTGTGCCTGTTCGGCTGTGGCGGCGACCGCGATCGCGGCAAGCGTCCATTGATGGCCGAAGTGGTCGAGCGCCTGGCCGATGGCGTGCTGGTGACCGATGACAATCCGCGCACTGAAGATCCATCGGTGATTTTCGATGACATCCGCGCCGGTTTCACGGCTGTGGATAAAGTGGAGTTCGTTGCCGGTCGCGGTCAGGCGATTGCCCGGTTGATCGCCAGCGCCTCGGTGGATGACGTGATTGTCCTGGCCGGTAAAGGTCACGAGGACTATCAGGAAATCAACGGCGAACGCCATGCCTTTTCCGATCTGGTCGAGGCCGATCGTGCCTTGACCGCGTGGGAGGTGGCCCATGCTTAAGGCCTTGAGGCTGAGTGAACTGACCGGCGCGCTGAATGCTCGCCTGGTGTCTGCCAATGCCAGCTTCGACGGCGTCAGTATCGACAGCCGTGCAATCAAGCCGGGTCAGCTGTTTATTGCCCTGGCCGGTCCGCGTTTTGACGGTCATGACTATCTCAATGAAGTCGCCGCCAAGGGCGCCGTGGCTGCGCTGGTCGAGCGTGAAGTCGCCGACAGCACGTTGCCGCAATTGCTGGTCAGCGACACTCGCCAGGCCCTTGGCCAGTTAGGCGCGCTGAATCGCGCCGCCTACACCCGTCCGGTCGCGGCCATTACCGGTTCCAGCGGCAAGACTACGGTCAAGGAGATGCTTGCGAGCATCCTGCGCACCCATGGTCCGGTGCTGGCCACCCGTGGGAACCTGAACAACGACCTTGGCGTTCCGCTGACCCTGCTCGAACTGGCGCCGGAACATACCGCTGCGGTGATCGAGTTGGGTGCCTCGCGCCTAGGCGAAATTGCCTACACCGTGAGCATGACCAAACCCCATGTGGCCGTTCTCAATAACGCCGGGACCGCCCACGTCGGCGAGTTCGGCGGTCCGGAAAAAATCGTCGAAGCCAAAGGCGAGATTATCGAAGGGCTGGATGCCGATGGCGTCGCCGTTCTCAATCTTGACGACAAGGCGTTCGGTATTTGGAAAGCGCGCGCCGGTGACCGCAAAGTGCTGACGTTTGCGTTGAGCAACGCCAGCGCCGATTTCCATGCCAGTGACCTGGCCACCGATGCTCGCGGCTGCCCGGCGTTCAACCTGCACAGCCCTGAAGGTGTGGCGCGCGTTCAACTGAACCTGCTCGGCACCCACAACGTCACCAATGCCATGGCCGCCGCCGCTGCCGCCCATGCCCTGGGTGTGTCGCTGTCCGGTATCGCCGCTGGCCTTGGCGCGGTGCAACCGGTCAAGGGGCGTACCGTTGCGCAATTGGCCAGCAATGGCATGCGCGTGATCGATGACACTTACAACGCCAATCCCACCTCCATGTGCGCTGCCGTTGATATACTGGCCGGCTTTTCCGGTCGCACCGTCCTGGTGCTCGGGGATATCGGCGAGTTGGGCGAATGGGCGGAGCAGGGGCACCGCGACGTGGGCGAGTACGCCCGTGGCAAGGTTTCTGCGCTGTACGCCGTCGGGCCAATGATGGCTCACGCCGTGAACGCATTCGGTCCACAGGCTTTTCACTTCAGCACGCAGGCTGAGCTGATCAAGGCCCTGGGCGCCGAACAAGACACAAACACCACCATTTTGATCAAGGGGTCGCGCAGCGCTGCGATGGAAAACGTCGTCGCCGCCTTGTGCGGGTCCAGTCTGGAGAAACATTAATGCTGCTGCTGCTAGCGGAGTATCTGCAACAGTTCTACAAAGGCTTCGCGGTCTTCCAGTACCTGACCCTGCGCGGGATTCTCGGTGTACTGACCGCGCTGGTCTTGTCGCTGTGCTATGGCCCGTGGATGATCCGCACCCTGCAGAACCGTCAGATCGGTCAGTCCGTTCGCAATGACGGCCCGCAGTCGCACCTGTCCAAGTCGGGTACCCCGACCATGGGCGGCGCACTGATTCTGTCGTCCATCGGGGTCAGCACCCTGCTTTGGGCTGACCTGAGCAACCGTTACGTCTGGGTCGTACTGTTGGTGACCCTGCTGTTCGGCGCCATCGGCTGGGTCGACGACTACCGCAAGGTCATCGAGAAAAACTCCCGCGGCCTGCCAAGCCGCTGGAAGTATTTCTGGCAGTCGGTATTCGGTCTGGGCGCAGCGATCTTTCTGTATGTGACCGCCGCCACGCCGGTGGAAACCACGCTGATCCTGCCGATGCTCAAGGACTACAGCATTCCATTGGGCGCCGGCTTCATCGTCCTGACCTATTTCGTGATTGTCGGTTCGAGCAACGCGGTCAACCTGACCGATGGCCTCGACGGCCTGGCGATCATGCCGACGGTGATGGTGGGCGGCGGCCTGGGCATTTTCTGCTACCTGTCGGGTAACGTGAAATTCGCCGAATACCTGCTGATCCCTTACGTACCGGGCGCAGGCGAGCTGATCGTGTTCTGTGGCGCACTGATCGGAGCCGGCCTGGGCTTTCTGTGGTTCAACACCTATCCGGCACAAGTCTTCATGGGCGACGTCGGCGCACTGGCGCTGGGCGCGGCCCTGGGCACCATCGCGGTGATCGTCCGTCAGGAAATCGTCCTGTTCATCATGGGCGGCGTGTTCGTGATGGAAACCCTGTCAGTGGTCATTCAGGTCGCCTCTTTCAAACTGACCGGTCGCCGCGTATTCCGCATGGCACCGATTCACCACCACTTTGAACTCAAGGGCTGGCCCGAGCCGCGCGTGATCGTCCGTTTCTGGATCATCACCGTGATTCTCGTGCTGGTCGGCCTTGCCACCCTGAAGCTGAGGTAGAAACTCGTGTCTCTGATCGCTTCTGACCACTTCCGCATCGTTGTCGGCCTCGGCAAGAGCGGCATGTCCCTGGTTCGCTTCCTGGCGAACCAGGGCGTGGCGTTTGCCGTGGCCGATACGCGGGAAAATCCACCGGAACTGGCCACGCTCAAGCGTGACTATCCGCACGTGGAAGTGCGTTGTGGCGAGCTGGACGTCGAGTTCCTGTGCCGTGCCGACGAGCTTTACGTGAGCCCCGGCCTGGCGCTGGCGACCCCGGCCCTGCAGGCCGCCGCCGCCCGTGGCGTGAAATTGTCCGGCGACATCGAACTGTTCGCGCGTAACGCGAAGGCGCCGATCGTGGCCATCAGCGGTTCCAACGCGAAAAGCACCGTGACCACCCTGGTCGGCGAGATGGCCGCTGCGGCGGGCAAGCGTGTTGCCGTTGGCGGCAACCTCGGTACGCCGGCGCTGGATCTGCTGCGCGACGACGTCGAGCTGTACGTGATGGAGTTGTCGAGTTTCCAGCTGGAAACCACCGACCAACTCAACGCCGAAGTGGCGACCGTGCTCAACATCAGCGAAGACCACATGGACCGTTACAGCGGTCTGCCGGCCTATCACCTGGCCAAGCACCGGATTTTCCGTGGCGCCAGACAGTTCGTGGTCAATCGTCAGGATGCCCTGAGTCGTCCGTTGATGGGCGAAGGGCAGCCATGCTGGACCTTCGGCCTGAGCAAACCCGACTTCAAATCCTTCGGTATCCGTGAAGAAGACGGCGAAAAATACCTGGCCTTCGAGTTCCAGAACCTGATGCCGGTGCGCGAATTGAAGATTCGCGGTGCCCATAACCAGTCCAACGCCCTGGCAGCCCTGGCCCTGGGCCATGCGGTCGGCCTGCCATTCGATGCCATGCTGTCGAGCCTGCGCACCTTCGCCGGTCTCGAACATCGCTGCCAATGGGTCCGCGATCTTGACGGCGTGGGCTACTACAACGATTCCAAGGCTACCAACGTCGGTGCCGCACTGGCGGCCATCGAAGGCCTGGGCGCGGACATCGAAGGCAAGATCGTGCTGATCGCCGGCGGCGACGGCAAGGGTGCCGAGTTCAAGGACCTGCGCGATCCGGTGGCGGCCAACTGCCGCGCCGTGGTGCTGATGGGGCGTGACTCCGACAAGATCGGTGAGGCCATCGGCGACGCCGTACCGCTGATCCGCGCCGGCTCCCTGGTCGAAGCCGTCGAGCAATGCCGCGCCGCCGCCCAGCCGGGCGACGTGGTGCTGCTGTCGCCAGCCTGCGCCAGTTTCGACATGTTCAAGAACTACGAAGACCGCGGTCACCAGTTCGTCCAAGCCGTGGAGGATCTGGCATGAGCCTGAAAGATATCATTAAGCCATACCCTTCGCCGATCATCACCGGGCGCGGTATCGACCTCGACTTCCCGATGCTCGCTGGTTGCCTGACGCTGCTCGGCCTTGGGCTGATCATGATCGCCTCGGCATCGACTGAAGTGGCGGCCGTGCAGTCAGGCAGCGCCCTGTACTACATGATTCGCCACCTTATTTACGTGGTGCTGGGCCTGGGTGCCTGCATCGTCACCATGATGATCCCGATTGCCACCTGGCAACGCCTGGGCTGGTTGATGCTACTGGGGGCGTTCGGCTTGCTGGTGATGGTGATCGTCCCGGGAATCGGTCGTGAGGTTAACGGCTCGATGCGCTGGATCGGCTTCAGTTTCTTCAACGTCCAGCCTTCCGAGATCGCCAAGGTGTTCGTGGTGATCTACCTCGCCGGTTATCTGGTGCGTCGCCAGAAAGAAGTGCGCGAAAGCTGGATGGGCTTCTTCAAACCGTTCATCGTGCTGCTGCCGATGGCGGGCCTGCTGCTGATGGAGCCGGACTTCGGTGCCACCGTGGTGATGATGGGCGCTGCCGCGGCGATGCTGTTCCTCGGCGGCGTCGGCCTGTTCCGTTTTTCCCTGATGGTGGTCTTGGCCGTCGGTGCAGTGGTGCTGTTGATTCAAATGCAGCCCTATCGAATGGCGCGTCTGACCAACTTTGCCGACCCGTGGGCCGACCAGTTCGGCGCCGGCTATCAGTTGTCCCAGGCATTGATCGCTTTCGGTCGCGGTGAATGGCTGGGCGTTGGCTTGGGCAACAGCGTGCAGAAACAGTTTTACCTGCCGGAAGCCCACACTGACTTCGTATTCTCGGTCCTGGCCGAAGAACTGGGCGCGGTGGGTTCACTGTGCACAGTGGCATTGTTCGTCTTCGTGTGTATTCGTGGCATGTACATCGGACTATGGGCTGAAAAGGCCAAGCAGTTTTTTGCTGCTTATGTCGCCTACGGTCTGTCGTTCCTGTGGATTGGTCAATTCCTGATCAATATCGGCGTGAACGTGGGCCTGCTTCCGACCAAGGGACTGACCCTGCCGTTCCTCAGTTATGGCGGTAGTTCGTTGGTGATCTGCTGTGCCTGTCTCGGCTTGTTGCTGCGCATTGAGTGGGAAAGTCGAACCCACCTGGGCAGTGAAGAGATGGAGTTCCATGAGAGCGACTTCGCCGAGGAGCCGCACCATGGGCGCTAACGTCATGATCATGGCCGGCGGCACCGGTGGCCACGTGTTCCCGGCGCTGGCCTGTGCCCGCGAATTCCAGGCGCGCGGCTATACCGTGCACTGGCTCGGCACCCCGCGTGGCATCGAGAACGATCTGGTGCCGGCGGCCGGTATCGAGTTGCACCGGATCAATGCCAGCGGGCTGCGCGGCAAGGGCAAGCTGTCCCTGCTCAAGGCACCGTTCATGTTGCTCAAGTCGGTCTGGCAGGCGCGGGCGATCATTCGTCGGCTGCGGCCGGTCTGCGTGGTCGGCTTTGGAGGTTATGTGACCGGTCCTGGTGGCGTTGCAGCCAAACTGGCCGGCGTGCCGGTGATTGTTCACGAACAGAACGCCGTGGCCGGTACCGCCAATCGGTTGCTGGTGCCGTTGGCCGCCCGGGTCTGTGAAGCGTTCCCCGACACCTTTACCCTGTCGAGCAGCCGCCGGACCACCGGTAATCCGGTGCGCACCGAGCTGTTCCTCGAGACATCGCGACCTGCCCTGGCTGGTCGCAAGGCGCGTTTGCTGATCCTGGGCGGAAGCCTGGGCGCAGAACCGTTGAACAAGTTGCTGCCTGAAGCCCTGTCGCAAGTCGCTGCCGATTTGCGTCCGGAAGTGTTCCATCAGGCCGGCAAAAACCACGATGAAGTGACTGCAGAGCGCTATCGCGCGGCTGGCGTCGAGGCGCAGGTGCAGCCCTTCATCAAAGACATGGCCCAAGCCTACAGCTGGGCCGACCTGGTGGTATGTCGCGCAGGCGCGCTGACCATCAGTGAACTGGCCGCCGCCGGTCTGCCCTCGATGCTGGTGCCTTTGCCTCATGCCATCGACGATCACCAGACCCGCAACGCCGAATATTTGGCCCGTGAAGGCGCAGCCTTCCTGATGCCGCAAAGAACGACTGGCGCAGCGGATCTTGCCGCTCGCCTGACAGAGGTCCTGATGCAACCACAACGACTCAATGAAATGGCTACCGCGGCGCGCCGCCTGGCCAAACCCGATGCCACCCGTAACGTGGTCGACAGCTGCCTGGAGGTGGCCCATGGTTGAGAGTCAGAAAGCCATGCCGCAACCGGAAATGCGCCGTATCCGTCGCATCCACTTCGTCGGGATCGGCGGCGTGGGCATGTGCGGGATTGCCGAAGTGTTGTTGAACCTGGGCTATGAAGTGTCCGGTTCCGACCTGAAGGCTTCGCCGGTGACCGAGCGTCTGGAGTCCTTTGGGGCGCAGATCTTCATCGGCCACCGCGCCGAGAACGCCGCTGCTGCCGATGTGCTGGTGGTGTCGAGCGCCGTGAACACGTCCAACCCGGAAGTCGCGACCGCACTGGAGCGCCGCATTCCGGTGGTGCCGCGCGCAGAGATGCTGGCTGAGCTGATGCGTTATCGCCACGGCATCGCCGTTGCCGGTACCCACGGCAAAACCACGACCACCAGCCTGATCGCTTCGGTGTTCGCCGCCGGTGGCCTGGACCCGACGTTCGTGATCGGTGGCCGCCTGAATGCCGCGGGCACCAATGCCCAGCTCGGCACCAGCCGCTACCTGATCGCCGAGGCCGACGAAAGCGATGCGAGCTTCCTGCACTTGCAGCCGCTGGTGGCCGTGGTCACCAACATCGACGCCGATCACATGGCGACCTACGACGGTGACTTCAACAAACTGAAGAAAACCTTCGTCGAATTCCTCCATAACCTGCCGTTTTACGGTCTGGCTGTGGTGTGCCTGGACGATCCGGTGGTGCGTGAAATCCTCCCGCAGGTCAAGCGTCCGACCGTTACCTACGGCTTCGGCGAAGACTGCGACGTGCGTGCCATCAATGTGCGCCAGCAAGGCATGCAGACCTTCTTCACCGTACTGCGTCCCGACCGCGAGCCACTGGATGTTTCGGTGAACATGCCGGGCAACCACAACGTATTGAACGCCCTTGCGACCATCTGCATTGCCACCGACGAAGGCGTCAGCGATGAAGCCATCGTCCAGGGCCTGTCCGGGTTCCAGGGTGTCGGCCGACGCTTCCAGGTCTACGGCGAACTGCCGGTAGACGGCGGCAATGTGATGCTGGTCGACGACTATGGTCACCACCCGACCGAAGTCGCGGCCGTGATCAAGGCCGTGCGCGGTGGCTGGCCGGAGCGCCGCCTGGTGATGGTCTACCAGCCGCACCGTTACAGCCGCACCCGTGACCTGTACGACGATTTCGTCAATGTGCTGGCCGACGCCAACGTACTGCTGCTGATGGAAGTCTACCCGGCCGGCGAAGAGCCGATTCCGGGCGCCGACAGCCGCAAGCTGTGCAACAGCATCCGTCAGCGTGGCCAGCTCGACCCGATCTACATCGAGCGTGGTGTCGACCTTGCGCCAGTGGTCAAGCCGCTGCTGCGCGCCGGCGACATCCTGCTGTGCCAGGGCGCCGGCGATATCGGCGGTCTCGCACCAAAACTGTTGAAAAGCGAGTTGTTCGCAGGTGCCATTGCCGCGCCGGAGAAGGGGAAGTTGAAATGACTGCTGTCTACGCCAACCTGGTCTCCACGATCGCACCGAAAGACTTCGGCCGCGTCGCCGTGCTGTTCGGCGGCAAGAGTGCCGAGCGTGAGGTCTCCCTGAAATCGGGTAACGCCGTTCTGGACGCATTGCTAAGCGCCGGTGTGGACGCATTCGGCCTCGACGTGGGCGATGACCTGCTGCAGCGCCTGCTCGACGAAAAGATCGACCGCGCCTTCATTATCCTCCACGGCCGTGGCGGTGAAGACGGCAGCATACAGGGCCTGCTCGAATGCCTGGGCATTCCGTACACCGGCAGCGGCATCCTGGCTTCGGCCCTGGCCATGGACAAACTGCGCACCAAGCAGGTCTGGCACAGCCTGGGCATTCCGACCCCACGTCACGCGGTACTGAGCAGCGAAGCCGATTGTATTTCGGCGGCGACGGAACTGGGCTTCCCTTTGATCGTCAAACCGGCCCATGAAGGTTCAAGTATCGGTATGGCCAAAGTGAGCTCCGCGTCCGAATTGATCGACGCATGGAAAGCGGCCAGTACCTACGATTCGCAAGTGCTGGTCGAGCAATGGATTCACGGTCCGGAGTTCACCATCGCCACCCTGCGTGACCAGGTGTTGCCACCAATTGCCCTGGGCACGACGCACAGCTTCTACGACTACGACGCCAAGTACATCGCCAACGATACCCAGTACCGCATTCCGTGCGGTCTGGACAGCGCCAAGGAAAAGGAACTCATGGACCTCACGGCGAAAGCCTGTGAAGCGCTGGGTATCGCCGGTTGGGGCAGGGCAGACGTGATGCAGGACGCCGAAGGGCAGTTCTGGTTCCTGGAAGTCAACACCGCACCGGGCATGACCGATCACAGCCTGGTGCCGATGGCGGCCCGTGCCGCCGGTCTGGATTTCCAGCAACTGGTTCTGGCCATTCTGGCCGAGAGCGTTGCCGGCAACACTGCCGGTAACCAAGAGTCGACGAGAGGTTAAGGCCATGCAAGGCGCTCAGCTCAGACATCAGCCCTCCGCATCGCCCGGCCGCAAGCCGGTGCCGCGGGGTGCCAGCCGAATGGTGGCCAAAGAGCCGATGTCCGCGCGCCTGCCGAAAGCCAACTTCGGTTTTCTCAAAGCGTTGTTCTGGCCGGTAGTGCTGGTGGCTTTGGGGTTCGGTACTTACGAAGGCGCGACACGGCTGTTGCCGTATGCCGACCGGCCGATCACCAAAATCAATGTGCAGGGCGACTTGAGTTACATCAGCCAGCAAGCGGTGCAGCAGCGGATCGCCCCGTACGTGGCGTCGAGCTTCTTCACCATCGACCTGGCGAGCATGCGCACCGAGCTGGAAACGATGCCATGGATTGCCCACGCCGAAGTGCGCAGGGTGTGGCCGGATCAAGTGGTGATCCGCCTGGAAGAACAACTGCCGGTGGCCCGATGGGGTGACGAGTCGCTGTTGAACAACCAGGGCCAGGCGTTCACTCCACGCGAGCTGGCGAACTACGAACACTTGCCTCAGCTGTTTGGCCCGCAGCGGGCTCAACAGCAAGTGATGCAGCAATACCAGGTGCTGAGCCAGATGCTCAGGCCGCTGGGTTTCTCGATTGCACGCCTGGAACTGCGTGATCGCGGCAGCTGGTTCCTGACCACCGGCCCCGGCAGCGCGGGTCCCGGGATCGAACTGCTGCTGGGACGCGGCAACCAGGTGGAAAAGATGCGCCGTTTCATCGCCATCTATGACAAGACGCTCAAAGAACAGATTACGAACATTGCGCGCATCGATCTGCGCTACGCCAACGGCCTCGCTGTTGGCTGGCGGGAACCTGTAGCGCCCACGGCAGCCCAACCCGCTGTCGCGAAGAATTAAGAAGAGGCAGGACCCATGGCAAACGTGCAAAGCGGCAAAATGATCGTCGGTCTCGATATCGGCACCTCCAAGGTGGTGGCGCTGGTGGGCGAGGTCGCGGACGACGGCACGCTGGAAATCGTCGGGATCGGTACCCATCCGTCCCGTGGCCTGAAAAAAGGCGTGGTGGTGAACATCGAATCCACCGTGCAATCGATCCAGCGCGCCATCGAAGAAGCGCAGCTGATGGCGGGTTGCCGCATTCACTCGGCGTTCGTCGGCGTGGCCGGCAATCACATCCGCAGCCTGAACTCCCACGGCATCGTGGCGATTCGTGATCGCGAAGTCAGCTCGGCGGACCTTGAGCGTGTACTCGACGCCGCCCAGGCCGTGGCGATCCCGGCTGACCAGCGCGTGCTGCACACCCTGCCGCAGGATTACGTAATCGATAACCAGGAAGGCGTCCGCGAGCCACTGGGCATGTCCGGTGTGCGTCTGGAAGCCAAGGTCCACGTGGTCACCTGCGCCGTCAATGCCGCACAGAACATTGAAAAATGCGTGCGTCGTTGTGGCCTGGAAATCGACGACATCATTCTCGAGCAACTGGCTTCCGCGTACTCGGTACTGACCGATGACGAGAAAGAGCTGGGTGTGTGCCTGGTGGACATCGGCGGTGGCACCACCGACATCGCGATCTTCACCGAAGGTGCGATCCGTCACACCGCGGTAATCCCGATTGCCGGCGACCAGGTGACCAACGACATCGCCATGGCGTTGCGCACTCCGACCCAGTACGCCGAGGAAATCAAGATTCGCTACGCCTGCGCCCTGGCCAAACTGGCCGGTGCCGGTGAAACCATCAAGGTGCCAAGCGTTGGCGACCGTCCACCACGCGAGCTGTCCCGCCAGGCCCTGGCCGAAGTGGTCGAGCCGCGCTACGACGAACTGTTCACGCTGATCCAGGCCGAACTGCGCCGCAGCGGCTACGAAGACCTGATCCCGGCCGGCATCGTGCTGACCGGTGGTACGTCGAAGATGGAAGGCGCTACCGAACTGGCCGAGGAAATCTTCCACATGCCGGTGCGTCTGGGCGTGCCTCACGGCGTGAAAGGTCTGGATGACGTGGTGCGCAACCCGATCTATTCCACCGGCGTCGGCCTGTTGATGTACGGCCTGCAGAAGCAGTCCGACGGCATCTCGTTCTCGGGCATCGGCAGCCGCGACAGCTACAGCAACGAAGAGCCGCAGGCTCCGCTGCTGGACCGCCTGAAGAAGTGGGTCCAGGGCAATTTCTGAAGATTTACCGTTACACCGTTACACCGAAGCACGCAGTAGGCGAAAAAACTAGAGAATGTAAAGGAGAGGGAAAATGTTCGAACTCGTAGACAACATCCCCGCAAGCCCGGTAATCAAAGTTATCGGTGTCGGCGGTGGCGGCGGCAACGCTGTCAACCACATGGTCAAGAGCAACATCGAAGGCGTCGAGTTCATCTGCGCCAACACCGATGCTCAAGCGCTGAAAAGCATCGGCGCGCGGACCATCCTGCAACTGGGCACCGGCGTGACCAAAGGTCTCGGCGCTGGCGCCAACCCTGAAGTAGGTCGTCAGGCCGCTCTCGAAGATCGTGAGCGCATTGCCGAAGTCCTGCAGGGCACCAATATGGTGTTCATCACCACGGGCATGGGCGGTGGCACCGGTACCGGTGCTGCGCCAATCATTGCTGAAGTGGCCAAGGAAATGGGCATTCTCACCGTCGCGGTGGTGACTCGTCCGTTCCCGTTCGAAGGCCGCAAGCGCATGCAGATTGCCGACGAAGGTATTCGTCTGCTGTCTGAAAGCGTCGACTCGTTGATCACCATTCCCAACGAGAAGCTGCTGACCATCCTCGGTAAAGACGCAAGCCTCTTGTCGGCTTTCGCCAAGGCCGACGATGTACTGGCCGGTGCCGTTCGCGGTATCTCCGACATCATCAAGCGTCCGGGCATGATCAACGTCGACTTCGCCGACGTGCGTACCGTGATGAGCGAAATGGGCATGGCGATGATGGGCACTGGCTGCGCCAGCGGTCCGAACCGTGCACGCGAAGCCACCGAAGCGGCCATTCGTAACCCGCTGCTGGAAGACGTGAACCTGCAAGGCGCTCGCGGCATCCTGGTGAACATCACCGCGGGTCCCGATCTGTCCCTGGGCGAATACTCCGACGTGGGTAGCATCATCGAGGCGTTCGCTTCCGAGCACGCGATGGTCAAGGTCGGTACCGTTATCGATCCGGACATGCGCGACGAGCTGCACGTGACGGTCGTTGCCACGGGTCTGGGCGCCAAAATCGAGAAGCCTGTGAAGGTCATCGACAACACTGTCCATACTTCGATGGCTGCACAGCCACAACAACAGGCCCCTGTTCGTCATGAAGCTCCAGCGGTGAACTACCGTGACCTGGACCGTCCGACCGTCATGCGCAACCAGGCCCAGGCCGGTGCTGCGGCTGCCGCGAAGATGAATCCGCAAGATGACCTGGACTACCTGGACATCCCGGCATTTCTGCGTCGTCAGGCCGATTGATGAAATGTATCAGGGGTATTAGGGTGATTGGTGTTCAGCAAAGGTCTGGTCTGCTATCATCGCCAGCCTTTGTTGATACCAGTTCGCAATTTGCGCTGAAGCGGCCCATGCCATGATTAAACAACGCACCCTGAAGAATATTATCCGTGCCACAGGTGTCGGCCTGCACTCCGGGGAGAAGGTCTACCTGACCCTCAAGCCAGCGCCTGTCGACACCGGCATTGTGTTTTGTCGCGCCGACCTCGACCCCGTCGTGCAGATTCCTGCCCGCGCGGAAAACGTTGGTGAAACCACTATGTCGACCACGCTCGTTAATGGTGACGTCAAAGTGGACACGGTAGAGCACCTGCTCTCGGCCATGGCAGGCCTGGGCATCGATAACGCCTACGTCGAGCTCTCCGCGTCCGAAGTCCCGATCATGGATGGTAGCGCTGGACCTTTCGTATTCCTGATTCAATCGGCTGGACTGGAAGAACAGGACGCCGCCAAGAAGTTCATCCGCATCCTGCGTGAAGTGACAGTGGAAGACGGCGACAAGCGCGCCACTTTCGTCCCTTTCGAAGGGTTCAAGGTGAGCTTCGAGATCGATTTCGATCACCCGGTTTTCCGTGACCGCACACAAAGTGCAAGCGTGGATTTTTCCAGCACTTCGTTCGTAAAAGAAGTCAGCCGCGCCCGTACCTTTGGTTTCATGAGTGACATCGAGTACCTGCGCAAGCACAACCTCGCACTCGGCGGCAGTGTTGAAAACGCTATTGTGGTCGACGCCGATGGCGTACTGAACGAAGACGGCCTTCGCTATGAAGACGAATTCGTGAAGCACAAGATTCTCGATGCAATTGGTGACCTCTACCTGCTGGGCAATAGCCTGATCGGTGAGTTCAAGGGCTTCAAGTCCGGCCACGCACTGAACAACCAGCTGCTGCGCAAGTTGATTGAGCAGACAGATGCCTGGGAAGTCGTGACGTTCGAAGACGCCAGCACTGCACCGATCTCTTACATGCGTCCGGTTGCGGCCGTGTAAGTAAAAACCTCTCTAGTTTTTAAAGGCTGCCTTCGGGTGGCCTTTTTTTATGAAGCAAAAGATCTTTGCTTCAATCCGCGCACACCACCCGATTACGCCCCCCTTCCTTGGCCTGATACAACGCCTTGTCGGCACTGAACAGCAATTGCTCCAGGTTGATATCGCTGGCTTCAGTCCAGGTGGCAATACCGATACTCACGCTCATCGGTGGTTCACCGGCATCCGCCAGCAGCAGTTTTTGCACCGCCTCACGGATATGCTCGGCGATCTGCCGCGCGCCTTCGCTGTCAGTTTCGGCCAGGACCACCGAAAACTCTTCACCGCCATAGCGAGCCACCAGGTCTGCCGGGCGATGGACACTGGCGCGGATGACCTCGGCCAATGCCCGCAAGGCGTCGTCGCCGGCCTGATGCCCGTGCCGGTCATTGAAGGCCTTGAAGTGATCGGCATCGATCATCAGCAACGACAGCGGCTTGCCGCTGCGCTGCGCACGAAACCACTCATGGCGCAGGGTCTGATCAAGAGATCGACGGTTGGCCACGCCGGTCAAGGCGTCGGTGGCCGCCAATTGCGACAATTCCAGCTCGGCATATTGGCGCAGTCGCAGCTCGCGGCAGAGCAGCCAGGTCAGCCACAACAGACCGATGCACAAAACCCCCGTCGCACCGTTGATCACATAGGCCGTGCGGTTCCAGGTGGCGAACACTTCATCGATAGAAAGGGCCACGATGACGGTCAGCGGCAGATTGCCGACCCGGGAAAAGGTGTACAGGCGCCGCTGATGGTCGACACTCGACACGCTTTCGAAGGTCCCACTGCGCTCCTGCAGCATGCGTGCGACGTTGGGGCGGCTGGAGAAGTTTTTGCCGACGGCGTTTTGTTCCCGGTACGGCTTCTGCGCCAGGAGAATCCCGTCGTCGTTGATGATGCCCAGCGTACTGCCGGAGCCGATTTCGAGGCTGTTGAACAGCTGGTCGAAGTAGCTCATGCGCATCGACGCCACCGCGACCCCCAGAAATTCACCTGTGGGCGAGGAAATGCGTCGGCTGAAACTGATGCGCCATTCGTCGCTGTCATCGCAGTCACAACGTGTCTTGAACGGTCGGCTGACAAACATTCCAGCGTCGCGATTGAAGACATGGGCCAGGAAATAATCGCGGTCAGCGAAGTTGCCCGGTTTCGGTTCGATCAACGATGAGTCGGCCAGCACGTCGCCGTGCTTGTCCAGCAGCAGGATGTCGCCCTTGTAGCGCGCGGTGGTGGAGCGGTCGAACAGCACCAGGTGCCGGATCTGCGGCGAAACCTGTTTCAGGTCGTCCCGTTGGGCGGCGGCGATCAGGCCCTGCAAGGTCAAGTCATAGAGCTCGACCGTACGCAGGACATCGGCATCGATCAGTTGCGCAATGGTGGTCGCGCTGCGTGTGGCGGTCTGCTGGGCATTGGCGTGCTCGCGGATCAGCAGGTAAGTGACAATGCACAGGATCGAGATGACAGTCAGGGTGCTGCCGAGGATCACCATGATCTCGGGTCGCCCGGGCGGGCCTTGAAAGTGTGGGGTGCGGCTTGCGGTCATAGGGCTGGCGTCTGCTAGAGGGACGTTGTAAGCGTAGTTGCATAAACGTAGCAGCCGAATGAATCGTTTCTGTTGCTCGAACGATTGATCGATGGGGTGGGCGTCAGTGACTTTCGTTGCAAAAGTTGCAATGAAGGTTGAGTCGCCACTATAAAAAAAAGCCGCTGACAGCAGCGGCTTTGAAGACAACTTTGCAAAGGGAAGAGCCGATGAAAAGTGTCGAGGGAAACGTGAGTGAACAGTGCAGATCAGCTGTCTTTCTCGACCCGTGGCTGGGCCTGAGTGCTGGATGCTTGCGGGGCCTGGGCGTCTTGCGCAGCCTTGGCGGACATCTCGATCCGATGCTCTTTGAACGCCGCAGCGCGTGCGGTGTTATGCGCGACGAAAGTTTGCGACTCTTCCGCCATCGCCAAGGGTGACAGGAACAAAGAGGACAAAACGAAAGCGCTGGCAATACCCATACTGTTGGACATCTTTAAAACCTTCTTGCTTGGCAAGTGCTGTTTGGTGCGGGCAAAGATAAGGATATGGGGTGAGGGGAAAAAGAGCGGATTCATGAAAGGACTGTTACAGCAAAAGCAAAGATCGCAGCCTGCGGCAGCTCCTACAGAAAAACAGTCCAGCAGTAGGAGCTGCCGCAGGCTGCGATCTTTTGACTTTCCAGGTGTATCAGACCGGGAGATGGATACCGAAGGTATTCATGCCATGGTCACTGCGCACAAACACATCGCCGCCATGCATCAACGCAATGGCCTTGACGATGGCCAGTCCCAATCCATGGTTTTGACCGCTGTTGCTGCGCGAAGCATCGACCCGATAGAAGCGCTCGAACAGCCGTGGCAGGTGTTCACGGGCAATCGGCGAACCGGGGTTGGCAACGCCGATGCTGACCTGGTGTTCTGCGGCCTCAATGCGCACCTGAATCACCTGCCCGGGCGCGGTGTGCTGCACCGCGTTGTTCAGCAGATTGATCAACGCCCGGCGCAGATGAGCGATCTCGATCCGCACTTGCGCGTCACCACTGACCTCAACCCGGACCTGAGCGTCTTCGAGAATGAAATCCAGGTACTCCAGGGTCGTCGCCACTTCATCGGCCAGTGAGGTTGAGGTGAGTTTGGTCGCCTTGCTGCCCTGATCGGCGCTGGCGAGGAACAGCATGTCGTTGATGATCGAACGCAGTCGCTCAAGCTCTTCGAGGTTCGATTGCAGCACTTCGAAGTAATGCTCGGCGGAGCGTCCGCGGGTCAATGCGACCTGGGTCTGGCCGATCAGGTTGGTCAGTGGCGAGCGCAGTTCGTGGGCGACGTCGGCGTTGAACGATTCAAGGCGCGAGTACGCTTGTTCAACCCGTTCCAGGGTCGAGTTGAACGAACTGACGAATTGATCGAGTTCCGGCGGCAACGGTGAGAGTCGCAAGCGCCCCGAGCGCAACGGCGGGGCCAGGCGCTGGGCTTCCTGGGACAGTTTGATCAGCGGCTTGAGCCCGATCCGCGCCACCCAGTATCCCAGTGCCGAGGCCAGCAGCACGCCGACAATCGCCAGGCTGATCAGCGCGGTCAGCAGTTGATGCTGGGTCTGGAAAAACGTCTCGGTGTCGATGGCGATCATGAAACGCAGCGGTGGACGCTGATCCTTGGCCGGGAATTCGCTGACCAGCACTTTCAGCGGATAGGGGTGATCCGGCAGATGCATGTCGCGGGTGCCCAGCGGCCCTTGGGCAAAGGCGCGGATTTGCGGTGTCAGGCTGCCGTATTCGTAGTGTGGATCGCCGCTGATGATCCAGAAACGGATGCGCTTGTCTTCTTCGCTCAGCAGATTGAGCTTGTTGTTGATCTTCACCCAGTGCTCGGGCGTGCCGTAACGGCCGACCGTGGATTCGAGCACGCTGTAGCGCGCGTCCAGCTCGGCTTCGGGCAACAGGCCCAGGCCCTTGTCGACCTGCTGGTACAGCGCCCAACCGATCAACAGAAAGACTAACAGCGCCACCAGCGTGAACATCCCGCTTAAACGCAGCGCGATCGAGTTACTGGACACCACGGCTCTCCAGCACATAACCCATGCCGCGAATGGTGTGCAACAGTTTCTCTTCGAACGGCCCGTCGAGCTTGGCCCGCAGGCGTTTGATCGCGACTTCGACGACGTTGGCATCGCTGTCGAAATTGATGTCCCAGACCATTTCGGCAATGGCGGTTTTCGACAGGATTTCACCCTGGCGTCGGGCCAGCACGCTGAGCAGCGAGAACTCCTTGGCGGTCAGGTCCAGCCGTGTGCCACCTCGAGTCGCCTTGCGGCTGATCAAATCTATCCACAGGTCGGCGATGCTCACTTGCACCGGTTCATGGCCACCGCTACGGCGGGTCAGCGCTTGCAGGCGCGCCACCAGTTCCAGGAAGGAAAACGGTTTGCCCAGATAGTCATCGGCGCCTTCACGCAGGCCCTTGATGCGATCTTCCACACGCTCGCGGGCGGTGAGCATGATCACCGGGGTTTGCTTGCGTGCACGCAGGGCGCGCAACACACCGAAGCCGTCGAGGCCCGGCAGCATCACGTCGAGGACGATCACCGCGTAGTCGCTCTCCAGCGCCAGGTGCAGGCCTTCCACACCATCGCGGGCCAGATCCACGGTGAAACCCTGTTCCGTCAGGCCGCGATGCAGATAGTCCGCGGTTTTTTCTTCGTCTTCGATAATCAGAACGCGCATGACCCGCCTCAGTCTGTGCTCGCCAGCACCGGTACTGGCGCAGGTTTAGGCCGATGGAACAGACGCTCCAGCCACAAGTATATGACCGGCGTGGTGAACAGCGTCAGCGCCTGGCTCACCAGTAAGCCGCCGACCACCGCGATCCCCAGGGGCTGGCGCAACTCGGCGCCGGTGCCGTAGCCGAGCATCAGCGGCAGGGCGCCGAGCAGGGCGGCGAGGGTGGTCATGATGATCGGCCGGAACCGCGTGATGCAGGCCTTGAAGATCGCTTCTTCAGGTGACAGTCCGCCATTGCGCTGCGCTTCGAGGGCGAAGTCGATCATCAGGATGCCGTTTTTCTTGACGATACCGATCAACAGCACCAGGCCGATCAAGGCCATGATCGAAAAGTCCTGGCCGCAGATCCACAGCATGATCACCGCGCCGAGGCCCGCTGAAGGCAAGGTCGAAATGATCGTCAGCGGGTGCACGAAACTCTCGTAGAGCACGCCGAGAATGATGTACACCGCCACCAGCGCTGCCAGGATCAGCCACGGCTGGCTGGCCAGCGAACTCTGGAACGCCTGGGCCGCGCCCTGGAAATTGCCGCTGATGGCGGTCGGCATGCCGATGTCGACTTTGGCCTGGTTGAGCATGATCACCGCATCGCCCAACGCCACACCGGGGGCCAGGTTGAATGACAGGTTGGCCGCCGGGAACATGCCGTCATGGGCGATGGATAGCGGGCCGATGGTTGGCGCATCAAACCTGGCCAGGGCCGACAGCGGCACCATTTCCCCGCTCAGGGGCGAGCGCAGGTAGAAGTAATTGAGGCTCTCGGCCTTGCCGCGCTGCTTGGTGTCCAGTTCCAGGATCACGTTGTACTGGTTGACCTGGGTCTGGAATTCATTGATCTGGCGCTGGCCGAACGCATCGTACAGCGCTTCGTCGACGTCGCTGGCGGTCAGACCGAAACGGGCAGCGGCGCTACGGTCGATGCTGATATGGGTGATGCTGCCGCCCAGTTGCAAGTCATTGGAAATGTCGCGGAAGGCCGGGCTGGCGCGCAGTTTTTCCGTCAGGCGCTGGGTCCAGGTGCTGAGTGTGCCGCCGTCGTTACTCTTGAGTACGTATTGGTACTGGGCACGGCTTGGGCCGGAGCTGAGGTTGATGTCCTGGCCGGCGCGCAGGTACAGGACGATACCCGGTACTTTCATCAGTTGCGGACGAATCCGGTCGATGAACTGGCTGGCGGAGACGTCGCGGTCGCCACGTTTTTTCAGGGTGATCCAGAAGCGGCCATTGGCGATGGTCTGGTTGCTGCCCGAGACACCGACGGAATGTGAAAACGTTTCGACTGCGGGATCGGCAGCGACGATTTCGGCCATCGCCAGGTGTTTTTTCACCATGTCGCCATAGGAAATATCGGCAGCAGCTTCGGTGGTGCCGAAGACGAAACCGGTGTCCTGGATCGGGAAGAAACCCTTGGGAATGAAGATGTAACCGGCGACGGCCAGACCCAGCGACAAAGCAAACACACCGATCATCGTTTTCTGGTGGGCGAGGGCATGGCGCAGGCCTTTTTCGTACCAGGCCAACAGGCGTTCACCGAAGCCCGGTTTGTCGTGGGCGTGATGCACCGGCGCGCGCATGAACAGCGCGGCCAGCATCGGCGCCAGGGTCAGGGATACCACCACCGAAATCATGATGGTCGAGGTGGCAGTCAGGGCGAACTCCTTGAACAACCGCCCGACCACGCCGCCCATGAACAGCAGCGGAATGAACGCAGCCACCAGCGAGAAACTGATCGACACCACGGTGAAGCCGATCTCCCCGGCGCCCTTGATCGCCGCTTCGCGCATGCCTTCGCCGGCCTCCAGGTGCCGGTGAATGTTTTCCACCACCACGATCGCATCATCGACCACAAAGCCCACGGCCACCACGATCGCCACCAGCGTCAGGTTGTTCAGGCTGAAGCCCATCACATACATCAGGGCAAAGCTGGCGATCAGCGAAACCCCCAGCACCGCCGAGACGATCAAGGTCGCCGACAACTGACGCAGGAACAGCGCCATCACCGCCACCACCAGCATGATGGCGATCAGCAGGGTGATTTCCACTTCATGCAACGAGGCACGGATGGTCTGGGTGCGGTCGATCAGCGTCTTGACCTGCACCGAGGCGGGGAGCATCGCTTCCAGCGCCGGCAAGGCGGCCTGGATGCGGTCCACGGTTTCGACGATGTTGGCCCCCGGCTGGCGGAAGATCACCAGGTTTACCCCCGGTTGCGAGCCTGCCCAAGCCTGGATGTAGGCATCTTCCGAGCCGTTGACGACTTTGGCGACATCGCGCAGATGAACCGGCGCACCGTCTTTGTAGGAAACAATCAGCTGGCTGTAGTCCTCAGGGTGGAACAACTGGTCGTTGGTGGACAGGGTCGAGATGCTCGACTCCCCGTACAGCGCACCCTTGGCAAGGTTGAGGCTGGTCTGCTGGATCGCCAGGCGGATGTCGGCGAGGGTCAGGCCAATGGCCGCGAGCTTGTCCGCCGAAACCTGAACGCGGATCGCCGGACGCTGCTGACCGGTGATGACGACCTGGCCTACACCGTCGACCTGACTGAGCTGACGGGACAACAGGGTTTCCGTCAGGTCGCTGAGCTGCGGGCCGGGCATCAGCGAGGAGTTGACGCTGAGGATCAGCACCGGGCTGTCGGCCGGGTTGACCTTGCGCCAGGTCGGCAGGTTCGGCATGTCCTTGGGCAGTTTGCCCGCGGCAGTATTGATCGCCGCCTGCACTTCCTGGGCGGCGGTGTCGATACTCTTGTCGAGGGTGAATTGCAGGGTCAGGTTGGTCGAGCCCAGTGCACTGCTCGAGGTCATCTGGGTCACGCCGGGAATGGCGCTGAATTGCACTTCAAGAGGCGTGGCCACCGAGGAAGCCATGGTTTCCGGGTTGGCGCCGGGCAGTTGCGCGGCCACCTGGATGGTCGGGAATTCTGCCTCCGGCAACGGCGCTACCGGCAGGCGCGGAAACGCGATGACACCCAGCAGCACCAGGGCGAACGTCAGCAGGACCGTGGCCACCGGGTGGTCGATGCACCAGGCTGAAATCGAACCATGACCCTTCATTGCGCCGCCTCCGATCGCACCACTTGCGGCGGCTCGGTCAGCACTTGCACAGTAGCGCCGGGCTTGAGCCGCGACTGACCATCGCTGACCAGCACATCACCGGGCTTCACACCTTTGATGATGTCCTGGCCGCTGCCTTGATAGACCATCTGCACCTGCACGGCTTCGACCTTGTCGCCATTGACCCGGTACACGAAGTGCTGGTCGAGGCCGCGTTGTACGACTGTCGGCGGCACCACCAGCGCATTTTTCTCCAGGGCCGTCTGAATCTTTACCGTTACCAGCAGGCCTGGCCAGAGCTTCTGCCCTGGATTGTCGAACTCGGCCTTGGCGCGGATGGTGCCGGTGCTGGCATTGATCTGGTTGTCGATCAGGGTCAGGTGGCCTTCGCCGAGCAGGTTGCCGGTTTCGCCGTCGGTGTCGGCACCGATGTAGGCCTTGACCTGTGCGTGCTGTGGATCGTTGATCAGGCCCTGCAAGGTCGGCAGCATTTGCTGCGGCAGGGAAAACTCCACGGCGATCGGGTCGATCTGGGTGACAGTGAACAAGCCCTTGGTGTCGGTCATGCGCAGGAAGTTGCCTTCGTCCACCGTGCGAATACCGACACGACCGCTGACCGGTGAGCGGATTTGTGTGTAGGAAAGCTGTACCTCGGCAGAATCAATCGCCGCCTGGTTGCCTTGGGCGGTGGCCTTGAGCTGGTTGACCAGGGCCTGTTGCTGGTCGTAAGTCTGCTTGGACACGCCGTCGTCGACGCTCAGCAGTTTGTAGCGTTTGAGGTTGACCAGCGCCACTTGGAGCTGCGCCTGGCTTTCGCCCAGTTGTGACCGGGCCTGATCGAGGCTGGCGCGGATCGACCGGTCGTCGATGGTGGCAAGCAGGTCGCCTTTTTTCACCAGTTGGCCTTCCTTGACCATGATTTTGGTGAGAATACCGTCGATTTGTGGGCGGACCACGACGCTGTGCAGGGACAACACCGAACCGATGCCGCTGACATAGCGCGGCACGTCTTTTTCGGCAACGGCGACCACTCGCACGGGGATGGCGGTGGGGGGGGCGAGTTTGGCTTTGGCCGGTTTGGCGGCATACCACAGGCCCAGCGCTGCCAGGACGATCAGAAGGGCGACGAGCAGGGCCGATTTTTTCTGGATTCGCATGCGAGTGGGGCGCCGGGGCTGGGTGTTCGGTTGGTATTTTCCTTTATAAACCTGTTTGCCGGTCAGGAGGGTGACGGCTAACTGACGGCGCTGTCAGTTTGCGGTTTGGTTCAACAGCTGCAGGCGAGCTGACACTCGGCCTGGTAGGAGCTGCCGAAGGCTGCGATCTTTTGATCTTGCCTTTTAAAAACAAGATCAAAAGATCGCAGCCTCGTTTCACTCGACAGCTCCTACGTGGGACCTGTCAATTCGCCACCCGAACCCCACCCAGACTCCCGCTCAGTTCATACGCCGCCAGTTCCGCCTGGTGCGCCGCCAGCAATTCCGGCAACGATCCACGCAAATACTCGACCCAGGTCTTGATCTTCGCATCCAGGTACTGGCGCGACGGGTAGATGGCGTACAGGTTCAGTTCCTGCGAGCGGTATTTGGGCATCATGCGTACCAGCGTGCCGTTGCGCAGGCCTTCTATCGCGGCGTACAGCGGTAGCACGCCAACGCCCATGCCGCTGATGATCGCGGATTTCATCGCGTCGGCGGAGTTCACCAGGAACGGTGAGCTGTTGATGGTGACCATCTCCTGGCCGTCAGGACCGTCGAAGGCCCATTTCTCCAGCGGAATCACCGGGCTGACCAGGCGCAGGCAGGCGTGGTTGAGCAGGTCGCTGGGTTTTTGTGCGCAGCCGTTGGCTTTGACGTAGGCCGGCGAGGCGCAAACGATGCTGTAGGTGATGCCCAGGCGCTGGGAGACGAAACCCGAGTCCGGCAGTTCGCGGGCCAGGACGATGGACACGTCGTAACCCTCGTCGAGCAGGTCCGGCACGCGGTTGGCCATGGTCAGGTCGAAGGTCACGTCCGGGTGGGTCTTGCGGTAGCGGGCGATGGCGTCGATCACGAAGTGCTGGCCGATGCCGGTCATGGTGTGCACTTTCAGTTGCCCGGCCGGACGGGCGTGGGCGTCGCTGGCCTCGGCTTCGGCTTCTTCGACGTAGGCCAGGATCTGTTCGCAGCGCAACAGGTAACGCTTGCCGGCTTCGGTCAGGGCGATACGGCGGGTCGTTCGGTTGAGCAGGCGGGTTTGCAGGTGGGCTTCCAGGTTGGAGACCGCGCGCGAGACGTTGGCCGTGGTGGTGTCCAGTTGCACGGCGGCGGCGGTGAAGCTGCCGGCTTCGGCCACGTAACTGAAGGCGCGCATGTTTTGCAAAGTGTCCATGGGGTGCTCTCTCGTCGAATGACAAATTGTGACACGAAGTTTCTGTTTATTTACAGGCGACTAAAGATCTACCAACGGATTATCTCGTTAACGGTAACAAAGATTCACAGGAATCCCAGCTTATCGCCCTTCAGGCAGCCCCATAGAATTGCGCTCACCTCAAGAACACCCCACCTCAGGAAATCGCAGCAGTGCCGCGTCGCATCAGCAGAGCGCTTCAGCCGCTCAGTGTTTTGGCTTTAACCCTGGCAATCAGCGGCTGCATCGGAACCGGAGGTATTGCCCCGCAGGGCAAGGCGCTGGAGGCCAATTCCCTGGCCACCGACGAAGCGATCCAGAGCGCCGCGCAAGATGCGCACTGGCCCACGGCGCAATGGTGGCAAGCCTATGGCGACCCGCAACTGAATCGCTGGATCGACCTCGCCCTGCAAGGCAGTCCGACCCTGGCCATGGCCGCCGCCCGGGTGCGTCAGGCCAGGTCCATGGCCGGCGTGGCCGAAGCGGCCGAGTCGCTGCAGATCAATGGCGATGCCACTCTCAAGCGCCACAACTGGCCGACCGACCAGTTCTATGGCCCTGGCGAACTGGCCAACAGCACCACCTGGGACAACAATGCCGCGCTGGGCTTCAGCTATGCCCTCGACCTCTGGGGCCGCGAAAGCAATGCCTCCGAGCGCGCCGTGGACCTGGCGCACATGACCGTGGCTGAAGCCCGCCAGGCCCAGCTCGAATTGCAGGACAACATCGTCCGGGTCTACATCGAGCTCTCGCTGCATTACGCGCAACGGGACATCGTTGAAGCGACCTTGAAGCAGCAACAGCAGATTCTCGAGCTGGCGCAAAAACGCCTGAGCGGGGGTATCGGCACTCATTTCGAGGTCAGCCAGGCCCAGACGCCGCTGCCGGAAACCCATCGCCAGATCGACGCCCTCGACGAAGAAATCGCCTTGAGCCGCAACCAGCTCGCCGCCCTCGCTGGCAAGGGGCCGGGGGAGGGCGCGCAGTTGCAGCGGCCAACGCTGTCGCTGGGTGCACCGCTGAAACTGCCGTCTTCGCTGCCGGCGCAATTGCTCGGGCAGCGCCCGGACGTGGTCGCCAGCCGCTGGCAAGTGGCGGCGCAGGCACGGGGCATCGATGTCGCCCATGCCGGTTTCTACCCGAACGTCGATCTGGTCGGCAGCCTCGGCTACATGGCCACCGGCGGCGGGGCGCTGGAGTTCCTGACCGGCAAGAAACTCAACTACAGCGTTGGGCCGGCGATTTCGCTGCCGATCTTCGACGGCGGGCGTTTGCGCTCGGAACTGGGCGAAGCCTCGGCCGGGTATGACATCGCCGTGGCCAAGTACAACCAGACCCTGGTCAATGCCCTGAAAAACATCTCCGACCAGTTGATCCGCCGCGAGTCCATGGACAAGCAACAGGCTTTCGCCGCCGAGTCGGTGGCCACCGCGCAGAAGACCTACGACATCGCGATGATCGCCTACCAACGCGGTTTGACCGATTACCTCAACGTGCTCAACGCCCAGACTCTGCTGTTCAAGCAGCAGCAAGTGCAGCAGCAGGTTCAGGCGGCGCGATTGAGTGCTCATGCAGAGCTGGTGACGGCGTTGGGTGGTGGTTTGGGCGCGGGCGACGAAGTACCGAACGACAGCCAGACCCAGGCGCCGAAAACTCCGAGCCTTTTGAGGTGAATGCAATACCTGTAGGAGCGAGCCTGCTCGCGATGAGGGCGCATCAGTCAGAATTTGTATTGCCTGACTCACCGCTATCGCGAGCAGGCTCACTCCTACAAGGTGCCGGTTTTCATCGAATTTCACTGAGCAGGATTTAATGACTCCCTTGCCCGCACCCTTGCGCTGGCTGTACTCCCTGGAATGGCGCCGGGGGTTCTTCGACTGGGCACGCAGCGACGGCGTGACCTGGGTTTACATCTTCAAGGTGCTGTTCGCGGCATTCCTGGCGCTGTGGCTGGCCATGCGCCTGGAACTGCCGCAACCGCGCACGGCGATGATCACCGTGTTCATCGTCATGCAGCCGCAAAGCGGCCAGGTGTTCGCCAAGAGTTTCTATCGTTTTCTCGGCACCCTGGCCGGGTCGGCGGTGATGGTCGCGCTGATCGCCCTGTTTGCGCAGAACACTGAACTGTTCCTCGGCTCGCTGGCGATCTGGGTCGGTATCTGCACGGCCGGTGCCGCCCGCTGCCGCAACTTCCGCGCCTACGGTTTCGTACTCGCCGGATACACCGCCGCGATGGTCGGCTTGCCCGCGTTGGCCCATCCGGAGGGTGCGTTCATGGCGGCGGTCTGGCGGGTGCTGGAAATCTCATTGGGCATTCTCTGTTCGACATTGATCAGCGCTGCAATCCTGCCGCAAACCGCCAGCGCCGCCATGCGCAATGCCCTGTATCAGCGCTTCGGCGTGTTCGCCCTGTTCGTCACCGACGGCTTGCGTGGCCGCAGTCAGCGCGAGGCGTTCGAGGCCGGCAACGTGCGTTTCATTGCCGAGGCAGTCGGACTGGAAGGGTTGCGCAGCGTCACCGTGTTCGAAGACCCGCACATGCGTCGGCGCAATGGACGACTCAGTCGCCTGAACAGTGAGTTCATGGGCATCACCACGCGCTTCAATGCCCTGCATCAGTTGCTCGAACGCTTGCGCAACAACAATACGGACCATGCCGTGGCGGCGATAAAACCGGGCTTGCAAGACCTCGCCGAACTGCTCGACGGCTTCAGTGGTCGTGCCCTGACCAGCGCCGATGCGGCGCGTCTGGTTTCGGCGCTGAGCGCATACAGGGCAGGGTTGCCGGCGCGGGTACGCAGCCTGCGGGCGATCTTTCAGGAGAGCGAACCGAGCGACGACGAACTGCTGGACTTCCACACCGCGTACGAGCTGCTCTATCGCTTCGTCGACGACCTGCACAGTTATGCACAGACCCACGCCTCCCTGGCCGATCACACTCACGAACGGGAGCGCTGGGACGAGCCGTTCACCCCGCAAACCAACTGGATGGCCGCGGCGGCATCGGGGATTCGCGCGGCGTTCATCCTGGTGGTTTTGGGCAGCTACTGGGTGGCAACCGCCTGGCAGAGCGGCGCGACCATGACCCTGATCGCCGCTGCAACCGTGGGCTTGTCCGCCGCCACCCCGAACCCGAAACGCATGGCCTTTCAGATGGCGTGCGGGACGTTGCTCGGGGCGCTGATCGGCTTCGTCGAGATGTTTTTCATTTTTCCGTGGATCGACGGATTTGCGTTGCTGTGCGTGATGCTCGCACCGGTGATCGTACTGGGCTCGTTCCTGACTTCGCGGCCGCAATACGTCGGCGTCGGCCTGGGCTTGCTGATCTTCTTCAGCACCGGTTCGGTGCCGGACAACCTCACGGTCTACAACCCCTACACCTTCATCAACGACTACATCGCCATGGTAATGGGCATGCTGGTGTGCGCAGCGGCCGGGGCGATCATTCTGCCGCCCAACAGCCGCTGGCTTTGGCGTCGGCTGGAGCAGGATTTGCGCGGTCAGGTGGTGTACGCCATCAGTGGCAAGCTCAAGGGTTTGGCGTCGAGTTTCGAAAGCCGCACCCGCGATCTGGTGCATCAGGCCTACGGCTTCGCGGCGGGGCAACCGCAAGTGCAGCGGGACTTGCTGCGCTGGATGTTCGTGGTGCTGGAAGTCGGTCACGCGATCATCGAGTTGCGCAAGGAGCAGGCGATTCTGCCGGTGCATCCGGCCTATGCCGAATCCCGGCCGTGGCGCCAGGCGATCCGGGTGATGGGGCGTGCGTTGGTGCGGCTGTTCCTGCAACCGAACAGCAGCAACCTCGAGCGCGCGTTGGTCGCCGTCGATCACGCGATCAGTCGTGTGCAGTCCACTGACGAACCCTTCGCCCCGCACTTCGATACCTCGGCGTTGCGCCGGGTGAAGAGCTATCTGCACTTCATCCGCACCTCATTACTCGATCCGCAATCACCGCTCGCCGCCTTCTCAAGCAGCCAGCGACAAGGACTTGAACATGCCTCGTGAAATCGCCTTCCATGGCGTGTACATGCCAACCATGACCCTGATGTTTTTCATCGCGGCGGCGATTGCCTGGGCGCTGGACCGGTTCCTGTCCGGGTTCGACCTGTACCGTTTTTTCTGGCACCCGGCGTTACTGCGCCTGAGTCTGTTTACCTGTTTGTTCGGCGCGTTGGCGCTGACTGTCTACCGTTGACTCTCTATCACTGACTCTCTATCTCTGAAGAATGCCCCGATGAAAAAGTTTTTCAGCCTGCTCGCGACCCTGTTGGTGCTGGCCCTCGCGCTGTGGGTCGGCCACTCCTTGTGGGAGCACTACATGAACACGCCATGGACCCGCGACGGCCGCGTGCGCGCCGATATCATCAATGTCGCCGCCGACGTCACCGGTGAAGTGGTAGACGTGCCGGTGCGTGACAACCAACTGGTGAAGAAGGGCGATTTGCTGATGCAGATCGACCCCGAACACTACCGCCTTGCAGTCAAGCAGGCGCAAAGTCTGGTGGCATCGCGCAAGGCGACCTGGGAGATGCGCAAGGTCAACGCCCACCGTCGAGCCGATATGGACAATCTGGTGATCTCCCGGGAAAACCGTGACGATGCCAGTAATCTCGCCGACTCGGCCCTGGCCGATTACCAGCAGGCTCAGGCGCAACTGGAAGCCGCCGAACTCAATCTCAAACGCACTGAAGTGCGCGCTGCAGTGGACGGCTACGTCACCAACCTCAACGTGCATCGCGGCGACTACGCACGCATCGGTGAGGCAAAAATGGCTGTGGTCGACATGAACTCGTTCTGGGTCTACGGCTTCTTCGAAGAAACCAAGCTGCCCCATGTGCACGTGGGTGATAAGGCCGACATGCAACTGATGAGCGGCGAAGTGCTCAAGGGCCATGTGGAAAGCATCTCGCGCGGTATCTACGACCGCGACAACCCGGAGAGCCGCGAGTTGATCGCCGACGTCAATCCGACCTTCAACTGGGTGCGCCTGGCGCAACGGGTGCCGGTGCGCATTCACATCGATGAAGTGCCGGAGGGTGTGGTGTTGGCAGCGGGGATTACGTGTACGGTGGTGGTGAAGCAAGGTGATGGTGCTTAACCCTTGTAGGAGCGAGCTCGCTCGCGAAAAACCGGAGAGCGACGCAGGCTTACCCGAATGTCCGCGTTATCGTTGACGTCCATCGCGAGCGAGCTCGCTCCTACAGTTGATCGCCCTCGGTTTCAGCAGAAAGTTTCCTGCAAATGCCGCCAAAGAATCCTGTCATCTACCTTCTCGAACACCACCGTGGAGCGACGATCCGAGTGCAGTCCGGTCGCATCGGTTTGTTGTTCGCGGTAACTCACGGTCGCGCCGCCGTCGTACAACGCAATACCACGCAACTCACTGAGCTCGATGCGGAACCCGAGTTTCTTGCCGCCCGCCAACGTGAACAATTCGTTCAGCGCGTCAAAATCCAGCACCCGACCGAGCGGCGAGACCATGGAGAACTGTGGCGAAAAACGGGCCAGCAGCTTTTCGAGCTCGGACGCGTCCCGCTCTTCGGCCAGCCATTGTTCGATGGTCACGTGGGCCTGGATCACTTCGTCGAAGTATTCGGTGTAGTCGGTCATGTTGTTTCCTGAAATTCTGTGGTGTCTGTTCTGACGCCTTCGCGAGCAGGCTCACTCCTACAGGGAAACGCATTTCAATGTAGGAGTGAGCCTGCTCGCGATGGGCCGGGGTCGCGCTCGACCGAATCGGTCTCAGAGCTGCCCACGCAACCCGAACCGCTTCATCAGCCCGGATTCGAGCAACCCCTTGGGCAACAGACTTGCCATCAGCGGCAACGCACGACTGCCATTGCCGAGGCGAATCAGTCGCGGTGGCTTGTCCTGTTGCACAGCCTTGAGCAACCCGACAGCGAATTCACTGGCCGGCGTCGGTTTGTCCTGGGAAGCCCTGGCCCGGGCGCGAATGCCTTCACGCAGCGGGAACCATGGCGATTGCTCACTGATCAGTTGCTCGGCTTCTTGCCCGGCATTCTTGGCGAAACTGGAAGCGATGGCCCCCGGCTGGACTTCCATCACCCGCACGCCGAACGGCGCCAGTTCCATGCGCAAGGCATCGCTCAAGGCATGCACGGCGGCTTTCGACGCGCAGTAGGCGCCGGCGAATGGCGTGACCAGCACACCCGAAACGCTGCCGATATTCACGACCAATCCTTTGCTCCGGCGTAGCACAGGAAACATCGCGCGGGTGACGCCGACGACAGCGAACACATTGGTTTCGAACTGGCGTTGCATGGCCGGTACGCCGCCATCGAGCAGTGGTCCCATGGCGCCATAACCCGCGTTGTTGATCAGCACGTCGAGACCACCGCGCTCCTGGTTGATGCGGTCGCTCAACTGCTCAAGGGCAACACCGTCGTTTACGTCAAGTTGCACGGCGGTAAATCCGGCAGCGCTCAGCATGGCGACATCTTCGGCCTTGCGCGCACTGGCCCAGACTTCATAGCCGGCGCCCTTGAACGCATCGGCAAGGGCACGGCCGATGCCGCTGGAGCAACCGGTAATCAACGCAACGGGCATGGCGCATTCCTTGTGCAAAAAAAATGGGGAAGGATCAGTCGGAAAAACTACCCTGCAATCGCTCGGCGCGAAACTCCAGGGTTTCCGGACGGTAGCCAGGGCGCAGTGGCGGCAGCGGCAAACAGTCTTCCCAGTTGCCACCGGCCTGCAATTCGCCGGGGCCACGATAGCGTGGGGCGGTGTATTGGTTGTCGGCCAGGTTCACCGTATCGCCCGGTGCATAAGCCGCGACTCGCCAGCGCAGCTCGGTTAGCGGCACGTCATTGCCGTTGTTCAGGGTCAATTGCAGTGGCCGATCGGCGGGACATTGCTGCGGGGCGTAGCTGATGCGCAACTCCAGGCGTTGCAGCTGCTTGAGTTCGCGGTGGTCCATCCAGATGACCCAGGTGGCGACGATGCCCAGCCCCGCGGCGGCAGCCATGGAAACGGGCAAGGCCTTGGCCGGGTAGCGCAGCAACAGGATTAGCCAGGTGATGACCAGAAGGACGCCGATGAACATGACGTAAATCTCGGGAATAGAGAGGGTCATCCTACCTAAGCACAGGTGGGGTTGGCGATGGGCGGGGCGTGCCGATGGTACAGAAGGCCGTCTGTCGGCCCTGTAATTTCTGACAGTAGCCGGGCACTTGATCGACAGGCTTAGATGAGGGGAAGTGTTCGAGGAGCGGCGCCAGTGCCAGCAACCCTTTCAATCCACCGCCACATCCCGAGCCTGACGGCAAGGGACCCTCGGGAGTTGCCAGTCCGCGCTGTGGGTTACTGGCGTGACATTGAAGGTGTGCCTCCTCAGGCACGGGTCAACCGCACGGCCCATGATGGGGCAGGGCGCGCGATTGCGCAGTGGGATCCACGACTGTTTCTGGACGCTTCGGCAGCGGCCAATCTGCAAACGGTTCATGCCCTGTCCGGCGCGGTGTTGAGTACGGACAGCGTTGATGCGGGGTGGCGTGTGACGCTGCTGGGCGAGGCGGGGCAATCAGTTCACCACTGGGATGGTCGAGGCTCGCAGCACTGGTTGCGGTACGACACTCAACTGCGCCCGGAATCGGTGTTCGAACAACCGGTGGACGGCGAAGCGCTTTGCGCGGAGCGCTTGAGTTACGGCGCGAGCGATCAGTTCGCCGCCGAGCACAACCAATGCGGCCAACTGATTCGCCATGATGACCCGGCGGGCACGCAGCGGTTTACCGAGTTCGGCTTGCACGCCGCGGTACTGGAGCAGACGAGGCATTTTCTGCAAGCGTTGTCGCTGCCTGATTGGCCTGAGCCGGTAGCGGAGCGTGAGTTGCTGCTGGAACCGGGCGAGAGTGCCATCACCCATTCGCACTTCAACGCATTGGGCGAGGTCTCCCATCAAACCGATGCGAAAGGCCACCGCCAGTTATTCAGTCAGACCCTCGACGGCCAGTTGCGCGCGGTTCGTCTGCAACTCAACGGCGCATCCACTCCGAAAACGCTGGTCAGCGCCATCGCCTACAATGCCCATGGCCAGACCGAACGGGAAGTCGTCGGCAACGGCGTGATCACCACGCAGGAATACGACGCGCAGAATGGGCGCCTGATCCGCCTCCAGGCGCTACGTGGCAACGAAGCCTTGCAAGACCTGCGCTACACCTACGACCCGGTGGGCAATGTGCTGAGCATCGAGGATGCCGCGCAGCCGATTCGCTACTTCGCCAACCAGCGTATCGAACCGGTCAATCGTTATGGGTACGACAGTCTCTCGCAACTGATCGAAGCCACGGGCTGGGAGGCGGGCGGCGCCAATAAAGGCCCACAGTTTTCGGCTTTCGATGACCCCGCGCCCCGCGCGAACTACCGCCAGACCTATCACTACGATACGGGCAGCAATCTGCTGGAGCTAACCCACGAAGGTCCGCAAAGTCATGGCCATCGACTGGTCGCGGCGGCGCACAGCAACCGTTGCCTGCCGGTGCTGGAAGGGATAGAACCCGGTGAGGACGACTTCCGCCATGGCTTCGACCGCAACGGTAACCTGCTCAACCTGCAACTGGGGCAGGCCTTGGCATGGGATCTGCGCAACCAGTTGAGTGAAGTACGGCCAGTGGAGCGCGACTCGGGTCTCAATGACCGCGAACGCTACGTCTACGGCGCCGACGGCATGCGCCTGCGCAAAGTCCGCGAAACGCTCACCCATGCCCGGACACTGATCGCTGAAACCCGTTATTTGCCGAACCTGGAACTGCGCAATTATAACGGCACGGGCGAAGTGTTGCAGGTGATCAGCGTGCAGACCGGGCGCAGCACTGTGCGGGTGTTGCATTGGGAATCGGCGCCACCGAAGGACAGCGCCAATGATCAATACCGCTACCAACTGAACGATCACTTGGGTTCCTGCACCCTGGAACTCGATGATGACGGTGAAGTGATCAGCCAGGAGCGTTATCACCCGTATGGCACCACCGCGTGGTTTGGCGGCCGCGGGGAGGCAGAAGCGAGTTACAGAACAGTGCGTTATTCAGGGAAGGAGCAGGATGCTACGGGGCTTTATTACTATGGGTTCAGATACTACATGGCGGCCTGGCAGCGGTGGTTGAATCCAGATCCTGCCGGTGAAGTTGATGGTATTAATCTGTATGTAATGGTGACTAATAATCCAGTTAATAGGATAGATATTGATGGTTTGAAACCTTTTTTGTTTGGGGTTAAAAATGAGGTTGAAAACGCACGAAAAGAATCAATAAATTATGCCGAAGCAGCAGTTGAGGTTCTAAGGAATAGTGGCTCTGTTGCGATTCAGAATGTGATGATTAAATATTTCAATGATGCCAGTCCTCAGCGTATTGCTCGGTGGTCTGCTGATTTATTAAAAGTCATAGATGTTGCGAAAAGTACTAAAATACATCGTAATCTGGAATTGATTGGTGATGATTATGAAGGCGGAATGTATAAGAAGGCCGTCGCAATGGTTGATGGAAAAGAGTATTCAGAGTTCAAAATTTACACTGATAGCGTTGGCCGCACGCTAAGAAATTTCGCTGATAATAAAAAAGAGCTCGCCGAACAATTAAAAGAAAAGAAAACACAGTATAAGGCTGAGCGAAATAAAAAGTTTTTGCTGGTGAATGAGAAAAACTGGAAAGTTGTAAAGGATCTCAGGGGGGTAGTTGATCTGGTGTTAACGATGATTCACGAGTTTTCACATGTGGCTTTAGGTACTGAAGACTATGTGTACAAGAAGATCTTGGAAGGAAAGAACCACACGCCTCTCTTTGATTTGGCTGTCGGGTGCCCCAGTGCGGATAGTCGGTTGCCGGCGCTTAATGATTTAATTGCCAGCGCTGGTGGAAGCTTGAATTTTAGCGATGTCGCGTATGCTAATGCCGACTCTTTCGCTGCGGCTACTGTGGCTTTAATCGAGGAGTCCGGGGGAGTGAAATCTATAAGGTCTGGTAAGTCGAATTTAATAGCGCCAAAAGTTTATAAGTAGATGGGTATAAGTTGAAATGCGGATTCAATAATCTCCAGCAGAATTTTCCGCGGGTGGCACAGATGACAAGAATGTGTATTTGACGAACTGATGACCATCTGTCTGACCTGTAATTTCTGACAGTAGACAGATTTCTGATGGCTGTCTTTGATGGATAAGTGCCTCAGGAGCGCCCACTGTGCCGGCAACCCTTTCAGTCCACCGCCACACGCCGACCTTGACCGCGATTGACCCTCGGGGACTGGCAGTGTGCGGCGTGGGCTTTTGGCGTGATATCGACGGCGTGTCCCCTCAGGCACGGGTCAACCGTACGGTCCATGATTGGGCAGGGCGAGCGATTGCGCAGTGGGACCCGCGGTTGTTTCTGGACGCTTCGGCACCGGCCAATTTACAAACGATTTATGCCCTGTCCGGCGCGGTATTGAGTACGGACAGCGTTGATGCCGGGTGGCGTGTGACGCTGCTGGGTGAGGCGGGGCAATCGGTTCATGCCTGGGATGGCCGGGGTTCGCAGCGCTGGCTGCAATACGACGCTCAGTTGCGTCTCATATCGGTGTTCGAGCAGGCGATGGACGGCGAAGCGCTTTGCGCGGAGCGTTTGAGTTACGGCGCGAGCGGACCGACTTTTGCCGAGCGCAACCAGTGCGGCCAATTGATTCGCGATGATGACCCGGCGGGCACGCAGCGGTTTACCGAGTTCGGCTTGCACGGCGCGGTGCTGGAGCAGACGCGGCATTTTCTGACCGACTTGACGCTGCCGGACTGGCCCGAGTCAATAGCGGATCGCGAGTTGCTGCTGGAACCGGGTGAGGGCGCAACCTCCCGATCGCACTTCAACGCGGCGGGCGAGATTTCCCATCAAACCGATGCCAAAGGCCACCGCCAGTTATTCAGTCAGACCCTCGACGGCCAGTTGCGCGCGGTGCGTCTGCAACTCAACGGTGCATCCACTCCGAAAACGCTGGTCAGCGCCATCACTTACAACGCTCACGGTCAGACCGAACGGGAGGTCGCCGGCAACGGCGTGGTCACTACGCTGGAGTACGATTCACAAAACGGCCGTCTGACCCGCCTCGGGGCCCAACGCAACAACGAAGCCCTGCAAGACCTGCGCTATGCCTACGATCCGGTAGGCAACGTGCTGAGCATCGAGGATGCGGCGCTACCGATTTACTACTTCGCCAACCAGCGGATTGAGCCGGTCAATCGTTATGGATACGACAGCCTGTCGCAATTGATCGAAGCCACCGGCTGGGAAGCGGGCGGCGCCAATAAAGGCCCACAGTTTTCGACTTTCGATGACCCCGCGCCCCGCGCCAATTACCGCCAGACCTATCGCTACGATGCGGGCAGCAATCTGCTGGAATTGACTCACGAAGGCCCGCAAAACCACGGTCATCGACTGGTCGCGGCAGCGCACGGCAACCGTTGCCTGCCGGTGCTGGAAGGTGTGGAGCCGGGTGAGGACGACTTCCGCCGAGGCTTCGACGGCAACGGCAACCTGCTCAACCTGCAACCGGGGCAGGCCTTGGCATGGGACCTGCGCAACCAGCTGCGTGAAGTGCGGCCAGTGGAACGTGACTCAGGTCTCAACGACCGCGAACGTTATGTCTACGGCGCCGACGGCATGCGCCTGCGCAAAGTCCGTGAGGCCCACACCAATGCCCGGACGCTGATCGCTGAAAACCGCTATCTGCCGAACCTGGAGCTGCGCAATGACAGTGGCACGGGCGAAGAGCTGCAGGTGATCAGCGTCCAGGCCGGGCGCAGCAGTGTGCGGGTGTTGCATTGGGACTCTCAGCCACCGAAGGACAGCGCCAATGATCAATACCGCTACCACCTTAATGATCATCTGGGCTCCTGCACCCTGGAACTCGACGACGATGGTGAAGTGATCAGCCAGGAGCGTTATCACCCGTTTGGCACTACCGCGTGGTTCGCCGGACGCGGCGAGGTAGAAGCGAGTTACAGAACAGTGCGTTATTCGGGGAAAGAGCAGGACGTGACGGGGTTGTATTACTACGGCTACCGGTATTATCAGTCAGGGGCCGGACGCTGGTTGAGCTCCGACCCAGCGGGGACGATAGACGGATTGAACCTTTACAGGATGGTTCGGAATAATCCTGTCAGTCTCGCAGATAAAAACGGTTTAGCACCAGACACTTTAGAGGATGCGTTAGAAATACTTATAAATGAAAACGTGGGGGATATTGCGCAGGAGGTGCTCAGGCGACAATGGAAATTACAAACTTGGAAGCCAAGTGATGTCAGAAATGAAACCCATGATGTTGAGTTTGATGTGGCCAAAAAAACACTATCTTATGATGAGCGCAATGCTGTCGCTAAATACACGGGTACGGAATTTCAAGATCTGGTTAGGCAGTTAAGAGTTGGCGGAGGGCAAAGCAAGATGGCAAAAAACAATAAGGAAATACATAATGTGGTGACAGCATTGCTGGTGGGGATGGATAAACTCCCTGATCCAAAATTTGATATTATATATCGAGGGGTTAATGGCTTTACTGGATTCAATGAAAATACGGCAGACGGCGCACAGATAAAAAACAAAGGTTTTGAGAGTTTCTCTTCAGGGCGTGCGGCAGGCATTACAATAGATAAGGACACACTTTTAATGTTGAAAATTCCTGAAGGTATTAAGATATCTATTATATCTGCACTTTCAGCTTTTCCCGGTGAAAGAGAGGTGCTGCTGGGTCCCAATCCTATATACGTTATTGAAGACGTTATTACAGAGGTCAGGCATCCGAAAACTTTTGAGGTGTTCAAAAACGCAGATTTAATTCCTACCATGGAAAATGTCAGGGTGGTTATTTCAGCAACATTAAGAAGTGCATACTCAAACTGGAGGAAGGAATATAGAAAAATAGACACCGAAAAATGAAGGGCGGGTAATTTAAGTGGGGGCGTGTGGAGTGGCAATTATCCCATGTTTTATGTAAGGTTTAGTTTTGTAATCGCCCGGAATTGCTTTCTCCGAGGGGGGACTCTGATGAAATCTCCTTTTGGACAAAAATGTAGTCCCCATGCCGGAGTTTTCTCATCTTGCTCATGCTTCTCTACGTTCGAATAAACTGACTAATTCGGACTGGGAAGGATTGACATACTCAAATGTCTGCTGATGACACGGCAGCTTGCTCTACCCACTTTCTGATGATGACTGAAACAACCTCATAAAACCGGCCGTTTTCTTGGTAGATTTGACTGTCTCAATGAAGTGTCCATCATGTGGGTGGAAATCACATAATTTGGCTAGCGCGTCAGTTAATGTGGTTTGAAAAGGGGCATCTATTGTGTGTGAGCGCTCGCAATATTGTGTGTCACTTCTGCTATTTAGGTAGCCGTACGCCATCCGATTGATGACCTTTCGAGCAGGATTGTCATGACGCAGCTGATTAGCTTCATCGACACAGACCCGGTTAATCACCTCTCGGCTAGATTTGGCCACCGCATGGAAGAGGTCGTAGACAATTCGCGCTTTGGGGCAGTGCTCACGAACCTCCAGGTCAAAAGCGGTGTTCATGTCCATCACCACCGCTTCGATTCGAGCGCTCCTCTGCGACCCCGGCTCCTCGAAGAACGGGCATTCATTCAGCGACGGTTGGCTGGGCTCCATCGCGAGCAACACATAATCCAGGCAAGAAAAAGCCCCCACCCAACCCACTGCGGATAGGGACGCAGTAGACTGAATGGGGGCTATTTTTACCAATCGCTTACTGCGCGATAGTCTTCACCGCAACCCCACGCTCAATCGGCGTCGACCGCCCGTAGATATCCTCAAACCGCTCGATATCGTCCTCTCCCAGATAACTCCCCGACTGCACCTCGATGATCTCCAACGGAATCTTCCCCGGATTACGCAGGCGATGCACCGAAGCAATCGGAATGTAGGTCGACTGGTTCTCGGTCAGCAGGAACACGTTCTCGTCACAGGTCACCTCAGCAGTGCCGCTGACCACGATCCAGTGTTCGGCGCGGTGGTGGTGCATCTGCAGCGACAGGCACGCGCCCGGTTTGACCGAGATGTGCTTGACCTGGAAGCGCCCGCCCATGTCCACCGAGTCGTAGGAGCCCCACGGACGGTAGACCTCGCAGTGGTTCTGGGTTTCGCTGCGGCCCTGTTCGTTGAGGGTGTTGACCATCTGTTTCACGCCTTGGACCTTGTCCTTGTGGGCGATCATCATGGCGTCCTTGGTTTCCACCACGACGATGTTTTCCAGGCCGATCACCGACACCAGTTTGCCGTTGCCGTGGATCATGCAGTTTTTGCTGTCCTGGATCACCACGTCGCCTTTGGTGACGTTGCCGTTGGCGTCTTTTTTATTGACTTCCCACAGCGACGACCAGCAGCCGACATCGCTCCAGCCAGCGGTCAGCGGCACGACGCAGGCGCGTTGGGTTTTTTCCATCACCGAGTAGTCGATGGAGTTGTCCGGGCAGCAGGCGAAGGTAGCTTCGTCGAAAGTGATGGTGTCGGCATCCTGCTGGCTGCGTTCCAGGGTCAGCAGGCAGGTGTCGTAGATGTCCGGATCGTGCTTTTTCAGCTCTTCGAGGAAACGGCTGGCGCGGAACAGGAACATGCCGCTGTTCCAGAAGTAACCGCCGGACTGGACGAACTCGGTGGCGCGCTTCACGTCGGGTTTTTCGACGAAGTGCGAGACGCGGCTGACGCCTTCAGGCAGCAGCGAGTCGTTGGTCGACTTGATGTAGCCATAACCGGTTTCCGGTTTGGTGGCCGGTACGCCGAACAGCACCATTTCACCGTTTTCGGCGGCGACGGTGGCCAGGGCCAGGGCGCGTTGCAAGGCTTTCTGGTCTTCCAGCACGTGGTCGGCCGGCAATACCAGCATCAGCTCGTCGCGACCTTCACTGACCAGCATCATCGCGGTCAGGGCCACGGCCGGCGCAGTGTTGCGACCGAACGGCTCCATCAGGATGCGCTGGGATTCCAGCTTGCGGGCGGCCAGCTGCTCGTTGACGATGAAACGGTGGTCCTTGTTGCAGACCACGATTGGCGAATCCATGCCTTCGAACACCAGGCGTTCCAGGGTTTGCTGGAACAGGGTGTGTTCGCCGGTCAGGGCCAGGAACTGCTTAGGGAATTGTTTGCGGGAAAGCGGCCAAAGACGTGAGCCACTACCACCTGACAAGATCACCGGAATCATGTTGTTACTCCTTGAATATCGATTGGTTAGAGCCACGAAAGTTCTGTCGTTTCACTCTTGTTTTTGTTCCGTGTCCGGCTGGCCTTTGTAGGAGCGAGCTTGCTCGCGATGGAGGCTAACGATGATGTTGGGCACCAGAAGCAACGCGGTGCCCTTGAGTTCATCGCGAGCAAGCTCGCTCCTACAGGGTCTTGGTCAGCCTGAAAAATGTATTAGCGCGTCGACACCGGGCGTTTGACCCAGACCGGCGACAGGCTGCTGCCGCTGCCGGTGACGTACAGCACCGCGGCTTCACCGCGTTCCAGGGCGACCGGTTTCACGTCGCCGACTTTGGTGGTGCCGTCATACAGCGCCAGGCTGACCTTCACCGGGTTGATTTCACGCTCGCCACGGCCTTTGGCTGCCACGTTCGGGACCACGTCGGTCTTGCCATCGGCGGTCTTCAGGGTCAGCGCCTTGTCGCTGAGGTTTTGCATGCGTACCAGGGACTTCTGCTTGTTCTTGAACGGCGGTTCCTCGATCAGTTGTGGTGCGCCGCTGGCGTTGTTGACCAGGGTGTAATAGTGGTCGCCGGCCAGTTTCACCGGCAGGGTCTGGCTACCGACCTTGGCGCTGTAGTCGCCGCCCGGCATGAAGCTGAAGTCACTGCTCGACAGCGGCGCGACGTCGCTCAGGTTGGTGCTGCCGACGGTGGCGCTGACTTCGGCGTTGCTGGCGTTGTAGATACGCACGAAGGTCGAGCCTTTCGGTGCGGTCGGGCCGTACAGGGCAGCGTCGCCACCGGCGAAAGCCTGTACCGACAGCACACTGAGGCCGGCAACCAGGGCAAAGCGTTTGGCGAGACGACGCGGAGTTGTAGTGAAAGTCATGGTGTACCTCTCTTTCAGTTTTGCGCCCGGTCGGGCGTCTCGGATTTGTTGGTGATGGCTACGTTTTGTTGGCGCGCGCCGGCTTGTTTAAGCTCTGCGACCCACTGCGGGTCGGCGTCGCCGATTTCGTTGTTCACAGGCAGATATCGTTCAGGGAACTCCCAGATCAGCACCTGTGGCGGGCTGTTCTTGAAGGCATCGCTTTTCAAGTAGCTGAGCATCGGCAGAATCGGGCCGTGGCCGTCTTCGGCGTAATTGACCACGTCGCTGTGCAGCGCCTGCTTGAGCGCACCGACGAAGTTCCAGTTGGGGTTGGCGCTGTAGCTGGTGCCGATCAGGGCTACCGGCACTTCGGTGTTGGCGAACAGCGCGTCGTCGCCAGCGGGCTGATCTTCAGCCGCGACCGTATTGCGCTTCTGCAAGGGTTCTTCCTTGGGCATCAGGTTTTCGAACAGCGGGTCCAGTGGCAGGAACAGACGCAGGTCACCCTTGTGGGTGATGGTCTCCGCCGGTTCAGTAACGAAACGCTGCGGCTCGCCGCTCAGCGGGTACTTGTCGGCAATGGTCTTGGCCAGACGGTTGGCAGCGATCTCGGCACCTTGCGGCGTCCAGTGGGTGTCGGTGCGCAGGAACACTTGCTGGCCATCCTGTTTGGCCTGTTGCAGCGGGCCGAGCAGGTCAGGGGCTGGAATCCGGTCGGCGGCCAGGCGTTGGTGGAAGTCCTTGTAGAGGTTGGCGTGGATGCTCGCCGGCTTCACCTCACCGAGGTGTTCCGGGTACAGGCGCACTTTGGCCGGCACCACCGCCATTACCAGTTGCACGCCTTTCTCTTTCAGGGTCTGGCGCACGCCTTCGACCAGCGCGTAGTTGCCTTGCAGGTTCAACTCTTCGTTGACCACCGGGTGGAATTCTTCATCGCTGTACAACCACTGGTCGCGACCGAGCACCACGCCCGGACGACCTTCGTTGAACAGCTTGAAATCCAGCGCGGCCCAGAGGTTGGTGCCCAGGCGCTTGATCGGGAACTCGTCGTCGTAGTGGGTTTCCACGGCCTTGGTCCAGCGACCGTTGAGCACCGTCGCATCGGCGTTGGTGCTGAAGCCGAAGAAGCTGCGCACCGACCACAGACCGAGCACCAGCAGGGTCACCAGGAACAGCGCGATGTAGAAGATGCGTAATGAGCGGGTCATGGTCAGATCCCTCAGAACTGGAAGTAAAGGAACGGCGAGAAGCTTTGCGCCGAGAGTTTGAGAATCGAGGCGATGAACAGCAGCAGCACCAGCGCACGCATCACGTAGCGCGACCAGTCAGCGGTCCAGTAGGCCGGTTGCACCTGGGCTTCGACGCCGACGGTGTAGCCAGGCTGGTGGATGTTTGCCGGGTTATCCCCAGGCACGGCCTTGATCGTTCCCGGTGTCGCAGCGGCCGGGCCGTCGGCGTCGACGTTCACTGCAGGCTTGGTCTTGGCCGGTGGCTGATTGGTGTAGAAGTCGCGCAGGCCGAAGAACGCCAGGGTCACGTAAGCCACGATCAGCGTTGCCACTTGCAGGCCGGTGAGGCTGGCCTGGTTGAGTTCCGACAGCGACCAGTCGCCGAAGCTGAACATCGCGCCGTACATGCGCCCGGCGACGTGCAGGTTTTCTGCGCGGAAGATCACCCAGCCCATCACCACCAACAGGAAGGTCATCACCCAGCGGATCGGATTGAAGCTGCGTGGAGAAGTATTCAGGCCGATGGCTTTTTCAATCGCCAGCCACATGCCGTGCCACGCACCCCAGACGATGTAGGTGATGTTCGCGCCGTGCCACAGACCGCCGAGCAGCATGGTCAGGAACAGATTGCGATAGGTCATCAGCGTGCCTTTGCGGTTACCGCCGAGGGTGATGTACAGGTAGTCACGCAGCCAGGTCGACAGGCTGATGTGCCAGCGCCGCCAGAACTCGGTGATCGACTGGCTGACGTAAGGCTGCTTGAAGTTTTCCATGAAGCGAAAACCCATCATCAAGCCCAGGCCGATGGCCATGTCGCTGTAACCGGAGAAGTCGAAATACAGCTGCGCGGTGTACGCCAGCGCGCCGAGCCAGGCATCGCCCGTGGTCGGGTTTTGCAGGGCGAAACAGTGGTCGGCCACCACCGCCAGGGTATCGGCGATGAAGACTTTCTTGATGAAACCCTGCATGAACCGCGTGCAGCCCTCGGAGAACTTGTCGAGGGTGTGGGTGCGGTTGTTGAACTGGTCGGCCAGGTCACGGAAACGCAACACGGGGCCGGCGATCAAGTGCGGGAAGATCGCCACGAACGCCGCGAAGTCGATCAGGTTGCGGGTCGCCGGGGTATCGCCACGGTAGACGTCGATGATGTAGCTGATGGACTCGAAGACGTAGAACGAGATCCCGATCGGCAGCAGCACGTGGGTCAGGATGAACGGCGAAAGACCCACCGACGTCATCATCGCGTTGATGCTGTCGACGCCGAAGTTGGCGTACTTGAAGTAGCCGAGGATGCACAGGTCGACGGCCACGCCGAGCAGCAGCCAGCGCTGTGCCGGTTTGGTCCTGACCCCGGCGGCACCGACTTTCAGGCCGATCCAGTAGTTCCACAGCGTGACGCCGGCGAACAGCGCGAGGAAGTCCACACGCCACCAGGCGTAGAACACGTAACTGGCAATCAGCAGCAGCAGATTGCGATAGCGTTGCCCGCTCAGGTAGTACAAGCCGAGGAAGATCGGCAAGAACAAAAACAGGAACACGTTGGATGAAAAAACCATCCCGGTCTCTCCTTGTTTGAACCAACAGTCAAGGGCCAGCGGCCCCCCCAAACCCCCCACAAAAATCCGGGGGGATTACACAAATCTAAAACCCGACACCGCCCTTGGAGGAGCTGCCGAAGGCTGCGATCTTTTGATCTTGATCTTTAAAAGCAGGATCAAAAGATCGCAGCCTTCGGCAGCTCCTACAGGGGGGTGTTTGTCCTAAGAACCCTTGCTGCCCTTTTCATTGGCCGGGTCGTAGACCTTGGTCAGGTCACCGCCTAGGCGGAAGTTCTTGAACGGTTGCATCTTGTGCTTCTTCTCCAGTACGTCCGGCGTACAGGTGTAGAGCGAGCAGAACGGTTCGAGCCAGGCGAATTTCATGCCCTCTTTCAGGTCGGTCATGTCCTGTTCCTTGCCGTTCTTTTCCTCGAACTCATCCGGGTCTTTCACCCCGGACAGCACCCGATCACCCAGGCGTTTGAGTGCGCCATTGTTTTCCTGGCGCAAGTCCACGCCGTTGACCTGGGCGAAACTGGCGATCATCGTCAGCGGCGGCAGGGCGTAGTTGTGGTAGGCCAGCGCCCGTTGCTGGCGCTTGAGTTCGTTGGGCAGATAGCCGTCGGCATCGATCTGATTGGCGCCGACCTTGTATTCCTTCACCGCCCAGTCGAACAGGTCGCGACGGTTGGTGGCGACGGAAGTGGCCATCACCGACCAGGCAGCCCAGTACGAGTGGTTGTTGGTCTGGTCAAGCGGCAGGTTGTCCCAGTCGCTGACCACCTGGTCGGCCATCTTGCTGAACCAGGCTTCGATCAACTGCGCTTCCTGCTGATGGGTGGCCAGCGGGTGGGAGTCGGAAAACTTCAGGCGGATATACGCCGAAGCCATGCTGCCCAATGCCCATTTGCGCATCGACTTGCCGGTGTGGTTGAAGTCCCTGGACATCAATGCATCGGCCTGGGCCCAGGTCGTCAGCCAGCTCAACGTGCATTCCAGTTGTTCCGGGCGACCGTCACGCATGAACTGCATCACGCGCTTGCTGGTGCCGCGCTCGATCTTGGTGATGTCGGCGGTGCTCTCGCGAAAGGCTTTTTCCGACTGCACATTCAGGGTCGCGCGGGCCTTGTCCGAACCTTCGTACTTGCTGCGAAATTGCAACGAGCCGGTGTACGGCGTCGGCATTGCATCGCAGCCTTCGCTCTTGTCGCCCGTCTTGAATTTATCCACAGGCGCAAAATAGCCCTGGGGTGGACGCAGTGGCGCAGCCGCTTGTGTGGCTCCGGCGAACATCGCCAGGCTCAAAAGCGTCGGTGCCAACAGTGTTGAAAATTTCGGATTGCGCATGGCAGACCTCATTGCCCGACCGAAGCAGTACGCTGCTCGGCGCCCGGGAACACGTTGCGTTTGCAAATTTTCGCTTCGACTTTCTGTGGCGCGGCACCGGCTTGTTCCGGGCCCTGGACTTCGACGGCCAGCAGGTTCTGCGAGGCCCAGTCTTCGTCCGTGCGCAACTCGAAGGCGAAACGCCCGTCAGTCTCGGAGGTTTCCGGTTTGTCGATCTTGATGTCCTCGTGGCGACCGTTCATGTACCAGAGGGTGGCTTGCAGGGTTTTCACCGAAGTGTCGGCGAAGCGGATGTCGACCTGGTGGCTACCGTTGCGCAGGTCCATGTTCTTGCTGTTGACCATCAACTCGTTTTTGCCCGGCTTGAGCGTGGCGCTGCCGGACATCTGTGCATCCTTGCCTTCGCAACCGTTGTCCAGCAGCGCCATCATCTGGCGGTAGATGGTTTCCTGGTCGAGGCGGTACAGCGGCGAGAATTCCCAGATGAGAATCTTCGGCGGGTTCTTCTGGAACTCGTCGCTGCCCAGGTACTGCAGCATCGAACCTTCCAGGCCACCGCCGGGGAACGCCACGTTGAGGATGTCAGCGCCGATGGCTTCTTCGAGGAATCCGGCGAAGTTGTAGTTCTTGCCGCTATGGGACGTGCCCACGAGGGTGATCTGCGGGTTACCGGAGTCGCCGAACAGATCGCCATCGCCCGCTTCGCCCTTGGGCTCTGTGGTGAACTGATCCATGTACTGGATCGCGTAGCTGGTGCCGCAGAGTTGACCGGCCATGTTGTGCAATGTTCCGGTCTTGCCCATGCGACCTGACTTTTTGGTCTCGAATTCGCGCTTGGGAATGTCGGCGAATTCAGGCAATTGCTTGACCTTCTCGGCGACGATTTTCGCTGTGCGCTGGGCACCGTACGGGGTCCAGTGCTGGTCGCCACGGAAGTAGAAGTCGTGGGCGGGCAGGGTGTCGGGCAATGACTCGTTGGTCAGCGGCGACAGGTCCGGAACGACGTAGCCCATCTGCGCGAAACGACCGAGCATGGACTTGTAGTTTCTCAGTGCCTTGTCGAAGTCGTAGCTGGCTTTCTCCGCCGGGTTGAGCTTGTTGCGGTTCACCAGGCCACGGGTCGGCTGGTACACGACAACCAGTTCCACGCCTTTGCTCTTGAACGCATCGTGCAGTTGTTTCATGCGTTTGTAGCCGGCGGGTGTGGTGTCGAATTCGGTGCGCAAGTCTTCTTGCGTACGGAACAACCAGTCACCCTGGGCCTGTACCAGCGTGGTGAAGTTCTGCTGGTAACGGGTGGTGTAGTTTTTCGGATCGTGAGCAGCCGGGCACAGGCTGCAGCACGGTTCGGCAGAGAATTTTGGTGGGGCAACTTCATCGGCACGCGCGCCACCGCTGGCCGCGAGAATGCCGGCGGTCAGGGCCGACAGGCTGAGTAATTTGATCAGGTGTGGGTGCATAAGATTATCCTCAGTCCCGCATTTCGGTCTGGCGTTCGACGGGGTCGATCAGCACGGCTTTCTGCTGGCGCACCAGCAGGTCGAGAATTTCATCCTGGCGCTCGCCAAGGATGCCGGTGAAGCTGATGCCGCTGGATTTGGTCGGCGCGAGCATCGACACGCGATACAGCTCGACACTCAGTGGCGAGTCGATGGACAGCGGGCCACTGCCGTTGGCCGCCAGCTCACCGCCGACCACGATCAGCGACACCTGGGCGTCGAACGGGTCGAGCTTGATGTCACGGTCGGTGTTGCTCAGGTCCTTGATGTGCCCGTAGACGCCGGTCAGGCCGTTGGCCATGGCGACGTTTTCGTAGAGGCGAATGTTCACGCTGTTACGAATGCGGATGCCGTGGCGCTTGTTGCTCAACACGCGGTTGCCCCACAGCAGGTTGTCAGCACTCTCGTAGAGGGTGATGCCGTCGGTGTGGTTCTGGTAGATCTCGTTGTGGGCAATCAGGTTGTTGACGCTGTTACGGTCGATCACCAGCCCCGAGAGGTGGTTGTCGTAGCTGCGGTTGTTGAAGATGAAGCTGTCGTTGACCTCACGGGAAATAATGATCCCGTGCTTCTTCTTCGTTCCATACACCGTGTTGTCGGCAATGATCAGGCCGTGGGAACGGTCGTGCGGGTCGATGCCGTAGACGATGTTGTCTTTGTAGGTGTTGCCCTTGACCACGAAGTCGCGGGTTTCATAGCAGTAGAAGCCGTACCACATGTCCGAGAATTCGGAGCCGACGATCCAGCCGGTCGGCTCAGGGCGCTTGAGCACCTTGGCCATGTTTGGCGTGTACTGGGAAATACTCACGCCATAGGACTTACTGTTGGCGTAGCCGAAGCTGGCGATCTTGCTGTTGGCGATGTAGGTCTCGGTACCGCCCCAGGCCAGCAGGAACGGACGGAATTCCTTGGGCGAAGTGAACGTCGCCGGGCCGTTGTCTTTCTCGCGCCAGCCAGTGATTTTGGTATCGCGAACGAACAGCTGGCCGTCGTTGACCAGGAACGTACCGGCCTCCTGGGACAGGCGCAGTTCCTGGGTCTGCTTGTCGATTTCCAGGATGCCGTGGCGACCGACCACGATCGGCAACCGCGAGAGGAACACACCCGGCGAGGTTTCGCTGAAGTACTGCTTGGGCAGCTTCTTCGCCAGGTCCTTGAGGTTCATGTAGCCGTCGTCGACGAAGATCGCCTGGGGGATGCCGTGCTGACGCACCACCCACTCGGCCATCTTGTTGTCACCACCGATGAAGTCCTTCAGGGCGTCTTCCTGCATCATCCGGCGCACGCTGATCTTGCCGGCCTTGCTGCGCACGATTTTCGCGGCGATAGCCTCAGCGGTGTAGCCGGAAACGTCCGGCAGTTTCGGCTTGGCCAGTTCCAGCGGCGCGGTCGGTGCGCTGCTGACGGTATAGGTCTTGGCCTGTTGCAGTCCCTTGGCGACGGTGGCCGGCTTGCCTTGTTGAGGCACCGCCGGCTCCACATTGGCGAAGGCAGCCGCGCTGGCCAGCAGCATTGCGCCGGCCAGCAAGGTCAAGGAACCTTTCTTGGCACTGTTCATGTCGGGCACTCCCTTCGCGGTTCGCATCAGAAGCGCCAGATCACATCGACGAACGCACGGTGCATGTACGAATCGACTTCCTTGCCGTACGCATCGCCCGGCTTGAACACGCCGCCACGGAAGCGCACCAGGGCCGAAGGCTCATCGATCGCCTGACTCATCGACGCGGGCAACAAGCCTTGCTTGAAGTACTTGGTGACCACCAGGTCCATTTCCTGACCGAGGTCTTTCTCGCCATCGTTCAGCGGCAGCGAAGTGCTGGAGAGGATCGCGCCGGTGACGTCGTCGGTGTTGTTCTGGACGGCGTTGATGCCATTGCTGCCGACCGGCTTGTTGCCGTCGACGCGCCAGAACTTGTGGTAGATCAGGCTGGCGTCGTATTCGTCGTTGAGCATCCACGAACCGAACAGGGTGGCGCTCTGCATGTTGTTCATTTCGCCACGGAAGGCCTCGCCGAAACGGTGTACCCGCGAGCGGGTGCCGGTGTAGTTCGAGCGGTTGCTTTCCAGGCCGTTCTGTTCGTACTCGGCGCTGGCGCGGGCGTAGGCGGCACCGACTTGCCATTGCGGATCGAGGCGCAAACGCACGCCGAGATCGGTAGCCCAGCCATTGAGGTTTTCACCGCGCTTGGCTTCAGCCGGCGGCGTGCCATCGGCGTTCAGCGGGTTGACCTTGTCGATGTCGCCGCTCATACCGGTGATGCTGCCCCAGTAATTGACGGTGTTGGTATTGCGCCAGTTGTAGGCGTCGCTGTCGGCGGTGAGGCCGAGCCAGCTGATGTCGCCGTTCTGTTTCTTGTCCAGCGAATCCGTCGGCACACCCGGCTCCGGGAAGTCGAGCTTGCCGTTGTCGTGGGTGTGATGACCGCGAATGCCGACCCAGTTGCCCGGGGTCCACTGGTACGCGGCATCGGCGTAGGCGTGCAGGCGATCCTTGTCTTGCGGCGACAACTCCTTGAGGTCGGTGCGGTACTCGCTGAAGCGTTCGGCGATACCGACGTTGGCGCGTAGCAAGGTGGTGTCGAAGGTCCAGTTCAGGGCTTCGATGTTGGTGTCACGCCATTGGCCGTCGTCGTTGCGCAGGCGCTGGCGACCGAGTTTCAGGATCTCGCCGGGGTAGGGCGTGAAGCCGCTGTAGCCGACCCAGAATTCGCGCATGGCCAGGTAGTTTTTCTTGGTCTCGCGATCACCGTTGTCGGTGTTCTCGGCACCATCGGACTGTTGCAGGGTGTCGGTCTCGATGATGTCGGTGGACGTCACCGCCTGACCCATGGCGTAGGCGCTCCACGCGCCGCTTTCGCCGTAGACCCACGGACGCAGGTCCAGGCCGACGCCGTTGACGTCGCCGCCGGGAGCGGTGCCGAGGTCGCGGTCGTCTTCGGACTGGCCGGTGATTTTCACGTCCAGGCCAAAGTTCTTGGTTTCAGTCATCGCAGCGAGCGTCGGGCAAGACCAGATCAGCGCGAATGTCAGGCCGATGCCGGCCTTCATGAATGGATTCAACTTCATTGGGATTCCTCGCTGACTTCTTCTTGCAGGGTGTGCAGTTCCGGCGTGTTCGGGCTCAGGGCACCGCGCACGGCCTGTTCTTGTTTCAACAGGCGTTGGGCTTCGGCCAACCGGTCGGGCGGCAATTGCGTTTGGATTGTTTGCGCAAGCTCGGTGGCTTGCGGGGTGTTCTGGGCCAGGGCCAATTGGCTGAAGACGTAGGCGTTCAGCGGATCAGGCTTGGTGCCCTTGCCTTGGGAAAACAGTTGGGCGATGGCGAAGTCGGCGCTGTTCTGGCCGTTGCGCGCAGCGGTCAACAGATGGTCGAGGGCCTTCTGCGGATAGACCTTGCCCAGGTAGCCACGGCGATAGATCTGGCCGAGGTAGTAATCGGCAGCGACTTCGCGGCCGACGGCTTTCTGGAAATGCTCTTCGGCGACCTTGGCGTCGGCCGGCACCAGTTTGCCTTCGAAGTAGAGCTTGCCCAGCAACAGTTCGGCGCGGGGCTGGTCGGCGGCGCGGCCGTTGTCCAGGTACTTCATCATCTGGTCGACGTCGCCGAGTTCCGGGAAGTCGTAGAGCAGTTGCGCGAGGCTGACCCACGACGCCGGGTAGCCCGGTGCGATCGGTTCGAGCAGCGACTGTGCGGTTTTCTCGTCGGTCTTGCCCAGGGACGCATCGGCGAGCACGCGGGCGACACTGTCGACGCGCTGCGCCGAAACGGTGCCTTGGGCGTGCGCCGCTTGCATCTGCTTGATCAGCTCGGCCTGTTGCTCTGGCTTGGCCTGTTTCTGATAGACCGTGGCCAGCTCGACGTAGCAGATGTCGCTGGTGTTGAGTGCGGCCTTGCAGATTTTTTCCACGTCATCCAGATGCTGGTCGTAGGTGCCCTGGGTGCGATAGAGCAGCACCTGCGCCAGACCGGCTTCCGGTTTGTTCTCGGCACGCCATTGGCTGATCTGCTGTTGCGCATTCACGTTGGGGAAGCTGTGCGGGTATTGCAGGTACAGCATCGCCAGCGGGATCAGCGTGTTGCCTTCGCCTGCCGCAGCGGCTTTTTTCAGCAGGGTTTCAGCTTCGTGTTGTTCCGCTTCGGTGGAACCGGGCTTGGCTACCAGCAGTCGACCGAGACGTGCCTGGGCGCGCGGCGAAACGCTGGCCGCGGCGCGGTAGGTCGCCTCTGCCTGTTTCATCTGTGCCGGGTCACGGCTGTCGACCTGGATGTCGGCCAGACCGACCTGCGCTTCGCTGTAGCCCAGGTCTGCCAGTTGCCGGTAGTTCTGCGCGGCGGTGGCGGTATCGCCACGCTTGAGCGCTTCGTTGGCCAGGCGCTGGTCGGGCAGGCCGGCGCAACCGGCCAGGCTCACCGCCAATGCCACTGCACACAGTGTTCCCATGTAGGAGTGAGCCTGCTCGCGATGCAGGCAACTCGGTACATCAGACAGACCGCGCTGATCCCATCGCGAGCAGGCTCGCTCCCACAGGGATGGCGGTGTGTTCGAGATTTTTGTGATAGTCACAGGCATGTCCTCGACTTAAAGACCGACAGCCATGGCTTTGTCGATCAGCCAGTTCAGGTTCGGGCCACGGTCGCTGTTGACTTCCACCGGGCGGCCGGCGAGGGAGCTGTCCAGGGTTTCGTCCGGCTGGATCAGCACGCGGATGTCCGAAGACAGATCGGCGCTTTTCAGGCTGGTGCTGCTGACGATCTTGCCGGTGCGGCTCTTGTCCTCGCCAGCGATCTGGAAGCGCACCGAAGTACCCGGGCGCACGTCGCCGAACTGGCGATAGGAGAAGCGCGCTTCAACGTTGGCTTCGCCGCCCCGCGGGACCAGTTGGAAGATCACGTCGCCCTTGCTGGCGTACTGACCGTTGGCAACCATTTGCTGGGCCACGGTGCAGTCGCACGGCGAGGTCAGGGTGCCGGTCATCTGCTTGCCGAACAGTTCTGCAACCTTGGCCGGGGCCAGTTGGTCTTCGTCCAGATGGCCCTTGAGCACGTCGAGCATGCTGGTGCTGAAGGTCGCCAGCGGAGCGCCCTTGGCGGCCACGCCGTCGGCTTTCACCAGGCTCTGCACGGTACCGTCGCGAGGCATGGTGATGTTCACGCCCGGCACGCTGACCAGACCGGCCTGGGCGTGGCTGACGAAGTACATGCCGTACACCGATTTGAAAACAAAGCCGAATGCAGTCAGGCCGACAACGAAGACCCCCAGGCTGAAGGTCACGGCTTTCAGGCGGCCGAACGCGGTCATGCCGTGGCCGCCGTCCTTCATCTTGCGCGCCTTGGTGAAGTTGTCGCGCTGCAGGGTCGCCAGCATTTCACCCACGCTGACGATATCGCCAGCCAGGTGCGAAGTGATCAGGTGGCGCAGGGTCGAGATGTCCCGTGGTTCCAGGTTCTGGAACTGGCAGCCGGCGCGTCCGGTCTCGCGATCGAAGGAGCGGACCTGCAATTCGACGTCAATGGCCAGGCCGAGGTTGTCGATGAGGAATTGCAGGCGGGCCTTGTACACGTCACCGATCTTCAGCGGCAATTGACCGGCGTTGAACGCCAGGCCACCGGCGGACAGGTCGATCACCCGGGCTTCGACCGGTGTCCGGTCGGGGCCGAAGAAACGCAGCTTGGCCGGGATTTTCACGCGGGCGTGTTGGCGCTGGGCTTCGGATTCATGCACTACGTTGGCGTTGACGGCGGTATTCATAGGGGGCGTTTTCCTAGTTAATTCAGGCGAGTTCGGTCAGACCATCAACAGCAGCACGGCGACAAAAATGCTACCGGCAGAGAAGGTCATGGTCCGAGACGACCAGGTGTTGAACCAACGTTGAAAGCTGGCGAGATCACGGGTCAGAGAAGTGGGCTGGCGAGTCCAGGACTGTTTATCGAGGCGGAAGAACACGTAGATCTTCACCAGCGCGCCGACGATCTGGTTGTAATAGAGAATCGCCGGGTAGGCCGGGCCGATCCGGTGTCCGGAGCACGACAGCAACAAGGTCAGGATGAACCGGGTGATGCCGATCCACAGCAGGTACACCAGGATGAACGCGGTGCCGTACTTGAAGCTGGCGATCAACGCCACGGTCAGGCCCAGCAGCGAGGTCCACATCGACACGCGCTGGTCGAACAGCACCACCGAAGTGAACACGCCGAGGCGTTTGATCCCCAGGCCCAGGGCGCGGGAATTCTGCCGCAGGTTGTTGCCGTACCAGCGGAACATCAGTTTGCGGCTGGCCTTGATGAAGCTCTTTTCCGGCGGGTGTTCAACGGTGTTGATCGCCGCGTCCGGCACGTAGAACGTGTCGTAGCCCAGGCGCATCAGGCTGAACCAGCTCGACTTGTCATCGCCGGTAAGGAACTTGAAGCGACCCAGGCGCCAGTGTTGCAGCGAGTCGCTTTCCACGTCGGCGATGAACTCCGGGTTGGTGACCACGGTGGCGCGGAACACCGACATGCGGCCAGTCATGGTCAGCACGCGCTTGGACAAGGCCATGGAGCACATGTTGATGTGGCGCTGGGCGAAACGCAGCTTGTGCCATTCGCTCATGATGTAGCCGCCACGCACTTCGCAGAATTCGTTGGTGGTCAGGCCACCGACGTTGCCGAACATCTGGAACCACGGCACGGTCTTGAGCACCACGCCTTCGGCCAGCACGGTGTCGCCATCGATCACCGCGACCACGGCGCGATCATCCGGCAGGTGCCGGGAGATGGCGCGGAAGCCGTAGGCCAGGCCATCGCGTTTGCCGGTGCCGGGAATGCGCACGAAGTCGAGCTTGACCCGGGACGGCGGATTCATCCGGCTCCACAAGCTTTTCACCAGCAGCTCATCGGACATTTCCACGATGGAGCAGACCACGGTGGTCGGCAGGCCGCAGTCGATGGCTTCGCGGATTACCGAGCTGTAGACCTGTGCAGTGGTCAGGGCGTCGATGCGGAAACTGGTGACCATCAGGAACACATGGGACGGGTCAGCCGCCTTGCCCAGCTTGCGCACTTTGCGTCGCAGGTAGGGGTAGACGATGTACAGAAAGATCATGCCGCGCACAAAGTGCGTGGCACCCATCGAATAGCGCCAGATACCCACGGCGCCAATCAGGAAAATGAAGTCCTTCGACTCGGAGTCGAACGTGGACACGGGCAACGCCATGGCGAGGCCCATCAGTAAACTCAGGTAGAACAGCCAACCGGCGGCCTGGAGTAGGCCGTGTTTTAGCCTGTGCATAATCTGCATCCGTCTCGATCTCGGGCGAGCCTTTGGGGTGGCCCGATGGGGTTAAGGCAGGCCTGTGAAAACTGGCGGCACCCGCTCTGGATGACGCCAGAATCCCTGTAGGAGCTGGCGAAGCCTGCGATCTTTTGATCTTCAGCAATCACGCCGGCGCCAAAAGATCGCAGCCTGCGGCAGCTCCTACAGATACCGCGTTACCAGCAGATACCTTCAGCCCGGCTATTCGTGCTGGTGGCCTTGGACATGAAACCAACCAGGTCGATCACTTGCTTGCCGTGTGGAACGTCCTGCACCAGGGCGCGGAACTTCTCGTCACGGTTACCGAGGATGATCACGTCGGAGTTGTTGATCACCGCGTCGAAATCGGAGTTCAGCAAGGACGAGACGTGAGGGATCTTCGACTCGATGTAGTCCTTGTTCGCGCCGTGAACGCGGGCGTACTCGACGTTGCTGTCGTAGATGCTCAGGTCATAGCCTTTGCCGATCAGCATTTCCGCCAGGTCAACCAGCGGGCTTTCACGCAGGTCGTCGGTGCCGGCCTTGAAGCTCAGGCCCAGCAGGGCGACTTTGCGTTTGTCGTGGCTGGAAACGATGTCGAAAGCGTTCTGCACCTGGGATTCGTTGCTGCGCATCAGCGAGTTGAGCAGCGGCGCTTCCACGTCCAGGGAACCGGCGCGGTAGGTCAGGGCACGCACGTCTTTTGGCAGGCACGAGCCACCGAAGGCGAAGCCCGGGCGCATGTAGTACTGGGACAGGTTGAGGGTCTTGTCCTGACAGACCACGTCCATCACTTCGCGACCGTCGACGCCGACCGCCTTGGCGATGTTGCCGATCTCGTTGGCGAAGGTGACCTTGGTGGCGTGCCACACGTTGCAGGTGTACTTGATCATCTCGGCGACGGCGATGTCCTTGCGGATGATCGGTGCGTCGAGCTCTTCGTACAGCGATTGCAGAACGTCGCCGGAAGCCTTGTCGAATTCGCCGATGACGGTCATTGGCGGCTGGTCGTAGTCGGCGATGGCGGTGCTTTCGCGCAGGAACTCAGGGTTCACGGCCACGCCGAAATCAACGCCGGCCTTCTTGCCGGAGCAGTCTTCGAGAATCGGGATGACCACGTTGGCCACGGTGCCCGGCAGCACGGTGCTGCGCACGACGATAGTGTGGCGGGTGGTCTTGTCACGCAGGACAAAACCGATTTCGCGGCACACTGCCTCGATGTAGTTCAGTTCCAGATCGCCGTTCTTCTTGCTCGGCGTGCCCACGCAGATCATCGACAGGTCGGTGTCGCGAATCGCCTCGGCGAAGTTGGTGGTGCCACGCAGACGACCCGTCTGGATGCCCTGTGCCAGAAGTTCGCCCAAGCCTGGTTCAACGATCGGCGATTTGCCGGCATTGATCATATCGATCTTGTCTTTGGCCACATCGACGCCAACGACGTCATGGCCCCGTGCAGACAGGCAACCGGCACATACCGCGCCGACGTAACCCAAACCAAAAATGCTGATGCGCATCGCAATTACCTCTCTGTTATCAAGCCTGTAAACATCAAGCCATTAGATGGCCGGAGTTAATGGTGTTCAGCGTGTTTTAGTGCACTCGCAAGTGTGCCTTACAGGCACAACGATGCCCTGTGCTGGCATATAAGTTACGAGTGTCTAAATAAATGCACTCAAGGTGTGCGCAACTAGGCCCTGTTGTTATGATTTGCCCTGTTATGCAGCCGATCCTCCTGTCGGAAGGATGCAGGTGCAACGGCCTTGCACGCTTGATGTCAGGCCGAAAGCCCGTGGATCAAGCGGTTGGGTGCTCGGGTGAGCACGTTTATAGGGGCGCTGCCGTGGCCTTGTAGGGGATAGTCATACCGCGTTATCTCCTGTCCGATTGCTGTTGTCCAAATCAGTGATTATTCAGCGCAAGTTAGTGTTTCAACTTCGCTACATGAATCGCTTATCTGCGTAAGTTATCTCGTACACGTTCGGCGAGAATCGTTACCGGTGGTATGAGCGGCGCGTTTGGACATAGTTCCAGTCCGCTCATCGTGAAATCTGAAATTTCTTGAAATACTGAGAGAGATGGCACTGCTCTCAAATTGATAGCACTTGCCGTTTCGCCCTTTATATATAGGCGGATCATCGGGCGGGATATTTTTTTGCCACTACTGTTAAAAAAAGTCAGTGCCACTACGCAAAAAAATGTTCGAAGTCGAGTGAAACTAAAGTTAGAAAATTGGTCGATGTATTTTTGACGCCATAAAAATGGCTAAAAGGTGGGGAAGGTTGAAGTGAATCAAGGGTCGGCGCACGAGGGGATGTGGAAGTCGTGCGCCGACTGGATGCATCACTCTGGTGCGTGATCGCGCAGAAACACCAGATTGTCCGGTTTGGATTGTTCGGCGCTGTAGCGATAGCCTTGAACGTCGAACTGCTTGAGGGTGGCCGGGTCATTGATGCGTTCATCGATGACGAAGCGACTCATCAAACCGCGGGCCTTTTTTGCGTAGAAGCTGATGATCTTGTACTGGCCGTTCTTCAGGTCTTTGAATTCGGTATTGATGATGCGCGCGTTCAAGTCGTTGCGCTTGACCGCCGAGAAGTACTCGTTGGACGCCAGGTTGAGCAGCACGTCATCGCCTTGATCGACCAGGGCTTCGTTCAGCCATTCGCTGATGCGCGTGCCCCAGAAGGCATACAGATCCTTGCCCCGGGCGTTGGCCAGCCTGGTGCCCATTTCCAGGCGATAGGGTTGCATCAGGTCCAGCGGACGCAGCAGGCCGTAGAGGCCCGAGAGCATGCGCAGGTGTTTTTGGGCGTAATCGAAATCGGCTTCGCTGAGGGTTTGCGCATTCATGCCGGTGTACACATCGCCCTTGAAGGCCAGCAGCGCCTGCTTGGCGTTTTCCGGGGTGAACGCGGGCGTCCAGCTGCCGAAACGCGCGGCGTTGAGCCCGCCGATCTTGTCGGAAACGTGCATCAACTCGCTGATCTGCGCCGGGGACAGCTCACGCAATTGCAGGATCAACTCCTGAGAGTGGTCGAGGTACTGCGGCTGGGTGAAGCGCTGGGTCGCCGGCGGTGTTTCATAGTCGAGGGTCTTGGCGGGTGAAATCACCATCAGCATGAAGTCGTCTCCTTTAATCGTGGCGGCGATTCTAGGGGGTTGTCGGTGTTGACTCCAGCTATGAGCGTGATAGGTGATCGGTGGTGTCATGGGGCAAGATCGCAGCCTCGCTTCGCTCGACAGCTCCTACGGGACCGGGTTGGCTCAAAAATGGAACCGGATCGCGTAGGCGCTGCCGTAGGCTGCGATCTTTTGATCTTCCCGGGATATAGTGCCGCGCGGGTTTTGTTACGGAGACATCCCATTGCGTATCGCTTTTCTCATCTCGATCTGGCTGTTGAGCTTCGGCGCCCTCGGGGCACCGGGCGATGTGGCGACGCTCGATCGCAGCACCTGGCCAGAAAAGCTCGGCAACCCGACACTGTTCGACGTGGCGTCGAGGGCCGAGATCCTCATGTTTTCCAGTGTGCTGTTGGCCAGCGAGGCGCTGGATGAACCCGCCCTGGCCCAGCGCCTGGGCCTGCGCACGATCAATCTGGAGTCGGTCAACCGGGTTCGCCAGCGTCTGTGGCAACGACTGCTGGCCAACTACAACTTCGCCCAACAGAGTTGCGACCAGGATGCCTCCTTCTGTTTTCTGGTCGACGACATGCCGACCCTGCACGAACAGGCCGCCAGGTTCCACGTCAGCGCGGACAGCTACTACATCAAGTGGGCCGAGCCGAGCCGTGTGTTTCACGCCCAATACCTGGACGAGCAGTTGCGCAAGGCCGCGCTGTTCCCGCAAACCAGCAGCGAAGTCGATCGTTTTGGCGACTATGAGCGCAGCGGCGATGGGATGCATGACCGGCTGTTTCTGCTGACTTTCGACAGCGCTGCCAATGCCGCGCCGGATAACACCGCCTGGGTCACCGAGTACCTGCGCAAGTCGAACCTGAGCGGGACGTTCTTCGTCCTCGGCAAGGACATCCAGGCCCGTTTGGCCGAGCATTCGGTGAGTAACCTGCAAGCGACCTACTCGACCCAGTGCATTGGCGTACAAGGCTGGGAATTCCGCTCCCACAGCCACTGGCAGGACTGGCAGGACTCGGTGCGCCGCAGCGCCGAACTGGTCAAAAGCAAGCTGCCGGAGAACTACGTGCCACTGTTCCGTCCGCCGGATGGCCAGCGCCGTTCCGATGCCGAAGGCTTCTTCAAGGCTCAGGGTCTGCAGGTCGCGCTGTGGGACATCGACGCCCAGGACGGCGCCGGCAAACTCAAGGGCAGCCCGAGTGCGCAACGGGTGCTGACCCTGATGCTGCTGTGGCGGCACGGCGTGATCAATTTCAATGTGAAACAGGAGGGGGTGAAAACGGCGTTGCCGTGGCTGGTCACGCAAACGGCGCCTGTCGGAATCGGCTGGGAAGATTGCCAGGATGCGTTTCGCTGAAAACGGCAAAACCCCGTAAACATCGGGTTTTTGGCGATTTTGGAAGGGGATTCGTTGCAGGTCGACTTATGACTGTAAACGGGTGATGGCAGTCCGCCAAGTGCTATTGGTCATTCTGAAAAATAAACTTCAAAAAAGCGTCAAAGTACTTTTTTCTGTCATACGTTTTGGAGTATTACGAAGACAGACCGCCGAAACCTGCAACACAGGTGGCGTCTTCCAAGACCCCGCATGTATGCAGAACACTTGAGTCCCCGCAGGTGTATTCGGCAGTCACTTCGAGGCGCAGCACCGTCAAGGTATTGCGTCGAATGGCTCCCACAAAGGTGACCGAGTATGGATGATCACGGACGTAGCTCTTCTTCCAACCAGCCAATCCTTTATGTACTCGATACCAACGTATTGATTCACGATCCAAACGCGCTGCTCAACTTCGAAGAACACCACGTCGCGATCCCGATGACCGTGCTTGAAGAGCTCGACAAGCTCAAGAGCGGGCATCACAGCGTTGCCGCCGAATGCCGCCAGGCCATCCGCCTGATCGACAAGACCCTGGGCGATGCCTCACCCGAGGACGTCGAGCAGGGTGTGCCGATCCAGCGTGGCAAAAGCGGACCCAAGGGTTTGCTGTCAATTCTGATGATCAGGAATGCCGAGCCGAATCTGATTCTGCCCGAGCACCTGAACGACAACAAAATCATCAACCAACTGATCGACCTGCACGCGCGCGACCCGAAAAAGCCCGTGGTGCTGGTCACCAAAGACATCAACATGCGCCTCAAGGCGCGCGCCTGCGGGATCGAGGCCGAGGACTACAGCACCGACCAACTGGTCGACGACGTGTCCTTGCTGCCCAACGGCTACCACAACATGACCGGCTCTTTCTGGGACCGCGTGAGCAAGGTCGAAACCCGTCAGGACCACGGCCGCACCTGGCATCAGGTGCAGTTGATCGACAACTTGCCGGCGGTGCACATCAATGAATTCATCATTGATGAACAGGGCTTTGTCGGCTGGATCAAGGAGATCGAAGAGGACCGCCTGCTGATCCTCGACCTGCACCAGGAACCGCTGCTGCACCAGGAGGCCTGGGGCCTGAAACCGCGTGATATCTATCAGAGCCTGGCGCTGTACGCCTTGCTCGATCCGGACATCCACCTGGTCAACCTGTCGGGTGCCGCGGGTTCGGGTAAAACCATCCTGGCGCTGGCCGCTGCGATCGAGCAGACCATGGTCAGCAAACGTTATCGCCGCATCATCGCCACCCGCAGCGTGCAGGGCCTGGACCAGGAAATCGGCTTTCTGCCCGGCACCGAGGCGGAAAAAATGGAGCCGTGGCTGGGCGCCATCACCGACAACCTCGAAGCCTTGCACATGGATGACGAAAGCACCCATGGCAGCGTCGACTACATCCTCAGCAAAGTGCCGTTGCAGTTCAAATCCCTCAACTACATCCGGGGCCGCAGCTTCCAACAGAGCCTGATTTTGATCGACGAATGCCAGAACCTTACGCCGCACCAGATGAAAACCATCATCACCCGTGCCGGCGCCGGTTCCAAAGTGGTGTGCCTGGGCAACCTGGCGCAGATCGACACCCCTTACCTGTCCGCGACCAGCTCCGGGCTGACCTACCTCACTGAACGCTTCAAGGACTTCCCGAACGGGGTGCACATCACCCTGCAAGGGGTACCACGCTCGATCCTGGCCGAATACGCCGAATCGCATTTGTAACTGTCCATCGGAACCGGGCGGCCCTACAGCCGCCCGGTTTTTTATGCCCGACACAAATTCTCTGTAGGAGCGAGCTTGCTCGCGAAGGTGGATCAGGCAACGCTGCGTAGACTGACACACCATCGCGAGCAAGCTCGCTCCTACAGGGACTGCGGCAAGCCGACAATCGTGCGTGCGGAAATTTGACCTGCAGGTTTACAATCGACGCTCCTGATCAGGAGTAATCCCGTGCTGACTCATCTCGATTCCCAAGGTCGCGCCAACATGGTCGACGTCACTGAAAAAGCCGTGACGTTCCGTGAGGCGACCGCCCAAGCGCTGGTGCGCATGCTGCCCGAAACCCTGCAGATGATCGTCAGTGGCGGCCACCCCAAGGGTGATGTGTTTGCCGTGGCGCGCATTGCCGGCATTCAGGCAGCGAAGAAAACCAGCGATCTGATTCCCCTGTGCCATCCGCTGATGCTGACCGGCGTCAAGGTCGAGCTCAGTGCCGAAGGCGACGATTCGGTGCGCATCGTGGCGCGCTGCAAGCTGTCCGGGCAGACTGGCGTCGAGATGGAGGCGTTGACCGCTGCCAGTGTCGCCGCGCTGACCATCTACGACATGTGCAAGGCCGTGGACCGCGGCATGACCATCGAAAGCGTGCGTCTGCTGGAGAAGGTCGGTGGCAAGAGTGGTCATTTCCAGGCGGAGCAGCCATGAACGTTACCGTGAAGTTTTTCGCTCGTTATCGTGAAGCGCTGGGTGTGGACTCGGTGAAGGTTCAAGGCGATTTCGCCACCGTTGACGATATCCGCGCACTGTTGGCCCAGCGTGACGGTGCCGAGGTGTTGAGCGAGCAAAACCTGATGTGCGCCCGCAACGAAGACCTCTGCCAGCTCGACGAGCCGGTCAGCGAGGGCGATGAAGTGGCGTTCTTCCCGACTGTGACCGGAGGCTGAACCATGGCCATTCGCTTGCAGTCCACGCCGTTCGACCCGGGTGCCGAGGTCAACGCCATGCACGACGCCAACGTCGGCGTGGGGGCGGTGGTGAGTTTTGTCGGCTATGTGCGCGACTTCAACGACGGCCTCGATGTGGCCGGGATGTTCCTCGAGCATTATCCCGGCATGACCGAAAAAGCCCTCGGCAAGATCGCCACCGAGGCCGAGCAGCGCTGGCCGCTGCTCAAGCTGGAAGTGCTGCACCGCGTCGGCACCCTGGAACCGGGCGAGCCGATTGTCTTCGTCGGCGCGGCCAGCGCCCATCGTCAGGCGGCATTCGACGCCTGCGCCTTTGTCATGGATTACCTGAAAACCCGTGCGCCGTTCTGGAAGAAAGAAAACACCAGCGACGGGCCGCGCTGGGTCGAGGGGCGTGACAGTGATCATGCGGCGGCGGATCGCTGGAAACAGTAGTTTCTGCGGCGTCTCTGATTAAGCTATCGCGAGCAGGCTCGCTCCTACAGTAGATCTGTGTTCACAGTTCAAATGTAGGAGCGAGCCTGCTCGCGATGGCGTCATCTGCATCAGCAAAATTCTTGATGAACCACCACCCGACCACCGGCCGGAACGGGCTGCATTTGCCTCATTGACGATTTATACATAAAAGTCCAGTATGGAATTATAAGTACAAAAAAGATTTCCACCCGTTTCAGCTTTTTCTTCTGTCTTGCCAAACCAACAACAACCGCGAGAAAACGAACATGAAGAAGTTCCCCCTCATCACCGGTCTGGCCTTGAGCCTGTTGGCGTGCAGTTCTGTATTCGCCGCCGAGAAAACCCTGCGCATTGGCATTGAAGCCGCTTACCCGCCGTTCGCCTCGAAAACCGACAAAGGCGAAATCGTCGGTTTCGACTATGACATCGGCAATGCCCTGTGCGCACAGATGAAGGCCAAGTGTGTGTGGGTGGAAGGTGAGTTCGACGGTCTGATTCCTTCCCTGAAGGTGAAGAAAATCGACATGGCGCTGTCGTCCATGACCATCAATGAAGACCGCAAGAAGTCGGTGGACTTCACCCACAAGTACTATTTCACCTCGTCACGCCTGGTGATGAAGGATGGCGCGGTGGTGGATGACCAGTACGCCAGCCTCAAGGGCAAGACCGTCGGCGTGCAGCGCGCCACCACCACCGACCGTTACGCCACCGAGGTGTTCGAGCCCAAGGGCATCAACGTCAAGCGCTACAGCAACAACGAAGAAATCTACATGGACCTGGCCGCCGGTCGCCTCGACGCGATTTTTGCCGACACTATTCCGCTCAATGATTTCCTGTCGATGCCCCGTGGCAAGGGTTACGCCTTTGTCGGGCCGGAGCTGAAAGATCCGAAATATGTGGGCGAGGGTGCCGGGATTGCCGTGCGCAAGGGCAATACCGAACTGGTCAGCGAGCTGAACACGGCTATCGATGGTATTCGTGCCAATGGTGAGTACCAGAAGATTTCGGACAAGTATTTCAAGTCGGATATCTACGGCGACTGATGGTCCGCCATCGCGAGCAGGCTCGCTCCTACAGGGTACGGTGTACGCCGATCCATTGTAGGAGCGAGCCTGCTCGCGATGAGGCCAGATCAAACAATACAAATCTCAGGGCCTAGCCCTTCAATTCCTTCAAATGCTTGTACACCGTCGCCCGGCCCATGTTCAGCACATTGGCCACGTAGTTCGACGCACTTTTGCCCTTGAACGCGCCTTCGGCGTGCAACGCCAGCACCAGTTCACGCTTGTGGTCGCGGGTCAGCAGATTCAGGCTCAGCTGGCGTTCGCGCAGCCAGGCGTGGAGGAAAGTGTTGATCCGTTCCTGCCAGTCATCGCGGAACAGTGAATCCGGTTGCGGGATCAGCTTGGTCGGCGACAGGAACAGGTCCAAAGCGGCCTTGGCATTTTCGAACAACGAAATGTTCAGGTTGATGCACAGCACCGCCAGCGGATGACCCTCGCTGTCGCGTAGCACCGTGCTGAGGCTGCGAATCTTCTGACCATCCCAGTTGAGCTTTTCGTACGGCCCGATGTTTCGTTCGCTGACATCGTCGCTGAGCATGTCTTCCAGCGCCGAGTCGTCGCCGATTTCCCGTTTGGACAGGTTGTTGGCGATGTAGTCGACCTTTTGCGTACGCAGGTCGTGCAGCACCACTTCGGCGTGGGGAAAGAACAGTGTGGCGATGGCATCGGCGATCGCCCGGAAGTTATCCAGCGACGCAGTGTTCGGGACCGAGTCTTTTTCGGGGGCGTTCATACAGTGGAACTCCAGGCAGCGTCAGCGCCCCATCAAAGGGGCTCTGAAAGTGTGCCGTAATCGTGTGGGCGCGTCACCTGAGGATCAGGATCAGGATCAGCCGAGGCGGGCAGGGGAGAGCATTTCGGAATTCAGGCCGAAACGGCCAAGTGACTCGGGCAACGCTGCACCGCGCACCAGTGCTGCGCTGGCCAGGCCCATGGCAGGCGAGGTCTGGATGCCATAACCGCCCTGTGCCGCGACCCAGAACAGCCCCGGCACTTGTGGATCGAAACCGGACAGCAAGTCGCCGTCGCTGACGAAGCTGCGCAGGCCGGCCCAGGTGCGGGTCGGGCGGCGAATGGTCAGGGTCGTGGCCTCTTCGATCTGGTAGATGCCCATGGCAATGTCCAGCTCTTCGGGCTGTACGTCGTGGGGTTCGACCGGGTCGGCGTTGGCCGGCGAGCCGAGGAACATCCCGGCGTCGGGTTTCATGTAGAAGGATTCGTCGAGGCTGACCAGCATCGGCCAATGGTGGATGTCCACGCCTTCGGGGCCGGCGAAGATGAACGCGGCACGGCGTTTGGGTTGCAGGCCCAGCGGCTTGGCGCCGGCCAGTTCGCCGATCTTGTCGGCCCACGCGCCGGCGGCGTTGATGATGATCGGCGCGCTGAACGTCTGGCTGCCGGTCTGGACATGCCATGTACCTTGGCCGTCGCGGCTCAGGCTGACGACTTCGCTGTCGGTATGCACTTCGCCCTGGTTGCGGCGGATACCGCGCAAATAGCCCTGGTGCAGGGCATCGGTGTCGATGTCGCTGGCAGTCGGGTCGTAGATGGCGCCGTGGACCTTTTCCCGACGCAGGATCGGCACCAACGCGCAGGCCTCGTCGATGCCGAGCAATTGCATCTCTGGCACCGTGGTTTTTGCGCTCTGGTATTGCCTGTTCAGCTCGTCCGGGTCACCGGTGAAGTCCACGGTCATTTCGCCACGCGGGGTCAGCAGCGGGTGTTCGCAGAAACCGCTGGGCGGGTTGTCGAAAAAGTCCCGGCTGGCCAGAGTCAATGCGCGAACTTGCGGGGTGCCGTAGGCTGCGGTGTACAGCGCAGCCGACCGGCCGGTGGAGTGATAGGCCGGATGGGATTCGCGTTCGAGCACGATCACGCGGCCGTGCTGCGACAGCCAGAAACCGGTGGAAGCGCCGGCAATCCCGCCGCCGATGATGATGAAATCTGCCTGGCTCATGAACGTCTCCTGATAACGCGCGATGCCAATGGTTCGGTACCCTTGTAAGAGCGAGCTTGCTCGCGATGGTGGATCAGGCACCACTGTGTCGACTGACACACCATCGCGAGCAAGCTCGCTCCTACAGGGGGGGGGTTAGTGCTGCAGGCGATAGATCGCATTGGCCAGCGCAATATCTTCCAGGCCCAGGCCAATCGAGCGGAAGAACACATGTCGGTCGTAGCCGGGGCGCTGTACTTTCTCGCTTAGCAGATCGGGCAGGTCGCCGACAATCGCGCCCTTGTCCCAGCCGTGCCGTTCGGCGGCGATCAGCATTTCACCGGCCGAGCCCGGGGTGGTCAGGCGATAGTCACAGAACACCTGCATGTCATTGAGGCTCTGCGGCGGCACTTCGTGGGCGCGTGGCGCGTTGGTACTGATGGAGGTGATCAGCGCCGGTTTGCGTAAGTGAGACGGGTCGATCACAGGGCCAGCGGACGAGGTGCAGAGCATGATCACGTCGGCGTCCTGGACAGCAGCTTCGCGACTGTCGACGATGTTCAGGCGTGGCTCGATGTTTTTCAGCAGGCTCACGGTTTCGGCATCTTTGCTCAGGCTCGGCGAATACAGGCTGATGCTCTGCCAGTCGCGCAGGCCTTTCACGTAATGCAGGTGCGCCTGGGCCACTTTGCCGCTGCCGATGATGGCCAGGCGCCTGGCTGTGAGCGGCGCGAGGGCGTCGACCGCCACGGCGGTGGTCGCGGCGGTGCGGGCCGTGGTCAGTTCGCCCGCATCGCACAGCAACAGCGGCTGGCCGGTTTGCATCGACATCAGCAGTGTCCATGCCGTCACCAATGGCCCCTGTTCACGGACGATGTACGGCGAAGTCTTGATCCCGTACACGCCGTCTTCGGCCAACACGCCCAGGTAATTGATGAAGTCGCCGGCGCCCTGGGGAAATTCCACCAGCTGCTGCGCCGGTTGCACTGCTTGCCCGGCGGCCAGGTCGCGGAACAGTTTGCGCAGGATCTGCGGTACATCGACCTGCGCCAGTAGCTCGCGAGCCTGGGCTTGGGGGATCACTTGGGGCGTACTGGACATGGCCTGCTCCGGAGCTGGAAGTAAACTAATTTGTCTATTATGGACTTTTAGATATCTACAGCAAGCTCCTGTTGAAAAAAAGCCGGGCGAAAAAAAAGCGCAGTCCGTTTCCGGCTGCGCTTGTCTTTTCAGCGTTGCTTAATGAGGACGCTTGCGCTCAACTGCCCGCAACAGATGCGTCGGTGGCGTTTCACAGCTGATCTTGCGTCCCAGCAGTTCTTCGATGGACGGTAGCTGGTAGGAGTCGTCTTCACCGGCAAAGCTGATGGATACACCGTCGGCGCCAGCACGACCGGTCCGGCCGATGCGGTGCACGTAGTCGTCCGGCACTTCCGGAAGGGTGAAGTTGATCACGTGGCTGATGCCGTCGATGTGGATGCCGCGGCCGGCCACGTCGGTGGCCACCAGTACGCGGATCTTGCCTTCGCGGAAACCTTCCAGGGTCTTGATGCGCTTGTGCTGCGGCACGTCGCCGGACAGTTGCGCGGCGTTGATGCCGTCGCGCACCAGGCGTTCTTCGATGCGTCGCACTTCATCCTTGCGGTTGGCGAACACGATCACCCGCTCCCAACCATTGTCGTTGACCAGGTTGTAGAGCAGTTTGTATTTGTCGGCACCGGCCACCGCGTAGATGTGCTGCTCGACGTTTTCGCTGGCCACGTTCTGCGCTTCGATCTCGACGATCGACGGGTCGGTGGTCCATTGCTTGGCCAGGTTCATCACGTCTTCGGTGAAGGTCGCGGAGAACAGCAGCGTCTGACGCTCGGACTTCGGTGGCGTCTGGCGAATGATCTGGCGCACTTGCGGGATGAAGCCCATGTCGAGCATGCGGTCGGCTTCGTCCAGTACCATCACTTCGACCATGTCCAGATGCACGTCGCCGCGCTGGTTGAAGTCCAGCAGACGGCCCGGTGTGGCCACGAGGATGTCGCAGTGGCGGGCTTCGAGGTGCTTGAGTTGCTTGTCGAAGTCCATGCCGCCGACGAAGGTCATGACGTTGAGGCCGGTGTACTTGGTCAGGTCGGCGGCGTCCTTGGCGATCTGCACTACCAGTTCGCGGGTCGGTGCGATGATCAGTGCCCGCGGCTCACCCATGTAGCGCTCTTTCGGCGGCGGGGTTTGCAGCAGCTGGGTGATGATCGAGATCAGGAACGCAGCGGTTTTGCCGGTACCGGTCTGGGCGCGGCCGATGGCGTCTTTGCCCGCGAGGGTGAAGCCCAGCACCTGGGCCTGGATCGGCGTGCAATACGGGAAGCCCAGGTCCTGGATGGCGTGCATCAGCTCAGGGGCGAGTTTGAAATCGTGGAAGCGGGTTTTGCCTTCCTGGGGTTCGACGACGAAGTCTTCGAGTTTCCATGGGATGACCGGCGCCTTCGGCTTGGGTTCACGGCGCGGTTTGGCGGGTTTCGGCGTTTCGCTGCGTGGTTCTTCCGGGGGGGTTATCGCCGCAGGCTGGGCAGTTTGTGCGGTCTTCGGCTCATGCTTGGGTGCCGCGGTGGGGGCGGCCCGTTCAGACTGATTACCGTCGGTGCGGTGGCCGGGAGCGTGAGACGCAGCGTTGGGAACTGGCGCGAGTTGCTCAGTCTCGCTTTTACCGAACATTTTCTTGAGTGCTTTGAGCACGGTCATCTCATCAATTGGTTAAGGAATGTACGCCGGCCAGTGTAATGCAAGAACCGGGCGCGGCGTAGGGGGATGGATCAAAGGGCGCTTTTAATCCGGAACGCTCAGCGCAAGCGCTCGGCGAGCCAGGTGCCGATGTCGCGAATTTCTTCGGGTAACACTTCGTGACCCATTGGGTATTCCTGCCATGTCACGGTGACACCACGCAGCTTCAAATGCTCGTAGGCGCTGCGTCCCATCGAGTTTTGCACCACGTCGTCATACTGGCCGTGCATCGTCAGCACCGGAATGCGCTGCTGGCTGGCGGACAACTCCAGTTCATCGCCGAAGGTCGGTGCATAAGTAGAAAGGGCAACGATGCCACCCAGTGGTCCCTGCCACTTTAGAAACGCGGTGTGGAACACCACGGCACCGCCCTGGGAAAAACCTGCCAGGAAAATCCGCGAGGCGTCTATTCCGCAGGCTCGCTGCGCCTCAATCAATTCGATGATCCAGTTGGCGGACTCTTCAAGTTGTTCGCGATTGATCGCGCGCGCCGGGCTCATGGCCAATATGTCGTACCAGCTCGGCATCTCGTAACCGCCATTGATGGTCACGGCGCGGCTCGGTGCCTGGGGCAAAACGAAGCGGGTGCTCAGCAGGCTTTCCTGTAGCGCTTCGGCCACCGGCAGGAAGTCATAGCGGTCGGCGCCCAGGCCATGCAGCCAGATGACGCAGGCGTCTGCGGTCTTGACGGGTTCAAGAATCAAGGGGTTGGTCATGGCTGCTCCAATGTTGTGCGTGCGCGCTCATTAAGTGCGTGATCCAAGTGCGCGTCAGGTTGATCCGTTAAGAAGATGTCGCAAGGGTACAAGTTTTGCTATTGACCTGCAGCTGAAGCGCTTCCGCGGGCGGTGTGGTACGGGCTTTGCTATGGAGAAGCGGTGCAACACATCTCGCGCCCGGCGGTAACACTATCAGTGTACTGCCGACTGTGGGATAGCAATGAATCCGGTGATGGATGTTCGCCAAGGGCCGCTACGGGGCTTCGCGAACGTGAAAGGGCTACAGCCCCGTTCGGCCGACTGGTGAGAGTGAGTTTTCCATGATGTGGATTTTCTCCTACTAGACACATAGCTAACGTCTTACGTCGGTTGACCCCAAAAAAAACCAACACGGGTCGACTACGCCTCAAAAGGGTGCGACAGGACTCACGCTCCGACACAACAAGAGCAAAACTGGAGGTTTGAATGAAGATGTTGAAATCCACCCTGGCTATCGTGACTGCAGCCGCGGTGCTCGGTGTCAGCGGGTTTGCCCAGGCGGGTGCAACCCTGGATGCAGTGATGAAGAAGGGTTTCGTGCAGTGTGGCGTCAGCGATGGCCTGCCAGGCTTCTCGGTTCCGGATTCCACCGGCAAGATCGTGGGTATCGATGCTGACTACTGCCGCGCAGTAGCGGCGGCGGTCTTCGGCGACGCGACCAAGGTCAAGTTCAGCCAGTTGAACGCCAAGGAGCGCTTCACCGCGCTGCAATCCGGCGAAATCGACATCCTGTCGCGCAACACCACCATGACCAGCTCCCGTGACGCCGGCATGGGCCTGAAATTCCCAGGCTTCATCACCTACTACGACGGCATCGGCTTCCTGGTAAACAACAAGCTGGGCGTCAAGAGCGCCAAGGAACTGGACGGTGCAACCATCTGCATCCAGGCCGGTACCACCACCGAACTGAACGTCTCCGACTACTTCCGCGGCAACGGCCTGAAGTACACCCCAATCACCTTCGACACCTCCGACGAAAGCGCCAAGTCGCTGGAATCCGGTCGTTGCGACGTACTGACCTCCGACAAATCCCAGCTGTTCGCCCAGCGCAGCAAGCTGGCCTCGCCGAAGGACTACGTGGTTCTGCCGGAAACCATTTCCAAGGAACCTCTGGGCCCGGTCGTGCGTAATGGCGACGACGAGTGGCTGGCCATCGTGCGTTGGACTGGCTTCGCCATGCTCAACGCTGAAGAAGCCGGCATCACTTCGAAGAACGTCGAAGCCGAAGCCAAGGGCACCAAGAACCCGGACGTTGCCCGTCTGTTGGGTACCGACGGTGAATACGGCAAAGACCTGAAAGTGAAGAAAGACTGGGTCGTGCAGATCGTCAAGCAAGTGGGTAACTACGGCGAAGTGTTCGAGAAAAACCTCGGCAAGAGCACTCCGCTGGAAATCGACCGCGGGCTGAACGCTCTGTGGAACGCTGGCGGCATTCAATACGCACCACCAGTGCGCTGATGGTTCTATCACCCGGTGGGCCAACCACCGGGTGATGTTCTGTTCCATTATTTGCGGGGCACTTCATGCAAAATTCAATCGGCGCACCAAAGCAAAGGCTCAGCCTCAGCGATCCACGCGTGCGTGCTTGGCTATTCCAGATCATCACCATTGTCGCGGTGGTCTCGATGGGCTGGTATCTGTTCGATAACACGCAGACCAACCTTCAGCACCGGGGCATTACCTCCGGTTTCGACTTTCTGGAGCGCAGTGCCGGTTTCGGCATCGCTCAACACCTGATCGACTACACCGAATCGGACACCTATGCCCGAGTGTTTGTCATCGGCCTGCTCAACACCTTGCTGGTGACCTTCATCGGCGTGATCCTGGCGACGATCCTCGGGTTCATCGTCGGCGTGTCACGGCTGTCGAAGAACTGGATCATCAGCAAGGTAGCGACGGTGTATGTGGAAGTCTTCCGCAATATTCCGCCACTGCTGCAAATCCTGTTCTGGTATTTCGCGGTATTCCTGACCATGCCGGGGCCGCGCAACAGCCATAACTTCGGCGACACCTTCTTCGTCAGCGCCCGCGGCCTGAACATGCCCGCCGCTCTGATGGCGGATGGATTCTGGCCGTTTGTAGCCAGCGTCGTGGTGGCAATCGTCGCCATCGTGCTGATGAGCCGCTGGGCGACCAAGCGCTTCGAAGCCACCGGTGTGCCGTTCCACAAGTTCTGGGTGGGCCTGGCGATGTTCCTGGTCATCCCTGCGCTGTGTGCACTGATTTTCGGCGCACCATTGCATTGGGAAATGCCGAAGTTGCAAGGTTTCAACTTCGTCGGTGGCTGGGTGCTGATCCCGGAACTGCTGGCGCTGACCCTGGCCCTGACCGTGTACACCGCGGCGTTTATCGCCGAGATCGTGCGCTCGGGCATCAAGTCGGTCAGCCATGGCCAGACCGAAGCGGCGCACTCGCTGGGGCTGCGTAACGGTCCGACCCTGCGCAAGGTGATCATCCCGCAAGCCCTGCGCGTGATCATTCCACCGCTGACCAGCCAATACCTGAACCTGGCGAAGAACTCTTCGCTGGCAGCCGGTATCGGTTATCCGGAAATGGTCTCGCTGTTTGCCGGTACGGTGCTGAACCAGACCGGGCAGGCGATCGAGGTGATTGCGATCACCATGAGCGTGTACCTGGCGATCAGTATCAGCATTTCCCTGCTGATGAACTGGTACAACAAGCGCATTGCGCTGATCGAGCGGTAAGGAAAAGCGCATGAGCACTCATACTTTCAAACCCGACATGCCTCCACCGGGCCGCAGCATAGGCGTGGTGGCGTGGATGCGCGCGAACATGTTCTCCAGCTGGCTCAACACCCTGCTGACCCTGTTTGCGTTTTATCTGATTTACCTGGTGATTCCGCCGATCCTGAGCTGGGCCATTCTCGACGCCAACTGGGTGGGTACGACCCGCGCCGACTGCACCAAGGAAGGCGCCTGCTGGGTGTTCATCCAGCAGCGTTTCGGCCAGTTCATGTACGGCTACTACCCGCCTGAACTGCGCTGGCGCGTGGACCTGACGGTGTGGCTGGCGATCGTCGGCGTGGCGCCGTTGTTCATCTCGCGCTTTCATCATAAAGCGGTGTACGGGCTGGGCTTCCTGGTGCTGTACCCGATCTTTGCCTACTTCCTGCTGAATGGCGGCATTTTTGGCCTGACCAGCGTGGCGACCAGTCAATGGGGCGGCCTGATGCTGACCCTGGTGATCGCCACCGTCGGCATCGCCGGTGCGCTGCCGCTGGGGATTGTCCTGGCCCTGGGCCGTCGTTCGAACATGCCGGCGATTCGCGTGGTCTGCGTGACCTTCATCGAGTTCTGGCGCGGCGTGCCGTTGATCACGGTGCTGTTCATGTCCTCGGTGATGCTGCCGTTGTTCCTGCCCGAAGGCATGAACTTCGACAAGCTGCTGCGGGCGCTGATCGGCGTGATCCTGTTCCAGTCGGCCTACGTGGCCGAGGTGGTGCGCGGTGGTCTGCAGGCGATTCCAAAAGGTCAGTACGAAGCCGCTGCCGCGATGGGCCTGGGCTACTGGCGCAGCATGGGCCTGGTGATTCTGCCGCAAGCCCTGAAGCTGGTGATCCCCGGCATCGTCAACACCTTCATTGCGCTGTTCAAGGACACTAGCCTGGTGATCATCATCGGCCTGTTCGACCTGCTCAACAGCGTCAAGCAAGCCGCTGCCGATCCGAAATGGCTGGGCATGGCCACCGAAGGCTATGTGTTCGCCGCCCTGGTGTTCTGGATTTTCTGTTTTGGTATGTCGCGCTATTCCATGCATCTGGAACGCAAGCTCGACACAGGCCACAAGCGCTAAGTCGCTACCTAATTTAGGAAGTTCTCCAATGAGCGAAGCAATCAAAAAGCCTGTGAGCCCTGAAGGCATTATTCAGATGCAGGGCGTGAACAAGTGGTACGGCCAGTTCCACGTGCTCAAAGACATCAACCTCAACGTCAAGCAGGGCGAGCGTATCGTGCTGTGCGGGCCGTCGGGTTCCGGCAAGTCCACCACCATCCGCTGTCTCAACCGACTGGAAGAGCACCAGCAGGGCCGCATCGTGGTCGATGGCGTAGAGCTGACCAACGACCTCAAGCAGATCGAGGCGATTCGCCGTGAAGTCGGCATGGTGTTCCAGCACTTCAACCTGTTCCCGCACCTGACCATTTTGCAGAACTGCACCCTGGCGCCGATGTGGGTGCGCAAGATGCCCAAGCGCAAGGCCGAGGAAATTGCCATGCACTACCTGGAACGCGTACGCATTCCGGAACAGGCGCATAAATTCCCGGGGCAACTGTCCGGCGGTCAGCAGCAGCGTGTGGCGATTGCCCGCGCGCTGTGCATGAAACCGAAAATCATGCTGTTCGACGAACCGACTTCGGCGCTCGACCCGGAGATGGTGAAGGAAGTACTCGACACCATGATCGGCCTGGCCGAAGACGGCATGACCATGCTCTGCGTAACCCACGAAATGGGCTTCGCCCGCACCGTGGCCAACCGCGTGATCTTCATGGACAAGGGTGAAATCGTCGAGCAGGCGGCGCCGAACGACTTCTTCGATAACCCGCAGAATGATCGCACCAAGCTGTTCCTGAGCCAGATCCTGCATTGATCGAACCCAGGCACTGAAATAAACCCGGACTGAGTTCCGGGTTTATTTTTGCCTGGAATTTGGGACCCTGTAGGAGCGAGCCTGCTCGCGATGAATGTGACGGCAACGCAGTGTCCAGATAGAACGCGCCATCGTTCACGCCCATCGCGAGCAGGCTCGCTCCTACAGGGATCGCCTTGCTCTCTCGGATGAAGCTGACTACCATGTCAGAAAATTCATCCTATGATTGGATGAGAGGGCGAATTCAATGTCTGAAATATCCCCAATAGTGAAACGATCCCTGGTCGATCAGGCCCTGGGCCAACTGCGCCTGCGCATCAACCAAGGCGTTTGGGTCGTGGGCCAGCGGTTGCCCACCGAGCCTGAGTTGTCGGCCGAACTGGGCATCAGCCGCAATACCGTGCGCGAAGCCATGCGCGTGTTGGCGTTTTCCGGGTTGATCGAAATCCGTCAGGGCGACGGCAGTTACCTGCGCGCGGTGATCGATCCGCTCGATACCTTGAAGGCGCTGTCCCGTTGCTCCCTTGAGCAGGCCCGGGAAACCCGGCACATCCTTGAAGTCGAGGCTGTCGGCCTGGCAGCCATGCGCCGAACCGATGAAGACCTGGTGGCATTGCGCGAGGCGCTGGGTGTCAGCGGCAGCCACTACCACGGTGATCTCGACACCTACATCGCCTGCGATCTGGTGTTTCACCGCCGCTTGGTGGACGCCGCGCATAACCCGACCCTCAGCGAGTTGTACCGCTATTTCTCCAGCATCGTCGGCGCGCAGTTGCGCCAGACCCTGAGCATCGTCCCGCGCCGCCAGGAAGTGTTCGACCTGCACATCGAATTGCTCGATGCCGTCGAACAACGCGACCCGGAACGGGCCAAAGCCCTGTCGAGGCAGTTGATCAATGAACCTTGAAACCGAAAAGTCCATGCACCGCAGTGATTTATCCACAGTCGCCAAACGCTCGGCAGAGCTGGAAGAGCTGCTGATCGACGCCGAGGCGGATGACGAACAGGTCCAGCAAACTCACCCGGTTTTGCGCCGGCCATGGCTGTTGCTGATGGGTCTGATACTTGTGGCGCTGAACCTGCGCCCGGCGCTGTCGAGCATGGCGCCGATGCTCAGTGAGGTGTCGAAATCCCTTGGCCTTACAGCCTCCCAGGCCGGTCTGCTGACAACGCTGCCGGTGCTTTGCCTGGGGTTGTTCGCGCCACTTGCACCGGTGTTGGCCCGACGCTTCGGCGCCGAGCGGGTGGTATTGGGGATTCTGCTGACGCTGGCGGGCGGGATCATTCTGCGCAGCTCGTTCGGTGAGATCGGTCTTTTTGCCGGCAGCGTGCTCGGCGGTGCCAGCATCGGCGTGATCGGTGTGTTGCTGCCGGGCATCGTCAAGCGTGACTTCCCGAATCAGGCCGGGACTATGACCGGCGTCTACACCATGGCCCTGTGCCTGGGCGCGGCGATGGCGGCGGGTGCGACGGTGCCGCTGAGCGAGCATTTCGACAAAAGCTGGGCGCTGGGTCTCGGCTTCTGGGTCATTCCGGCATTTGCGGCGGCACTGTTCTGGTTGCCGCAAGTCGGCCAGAAACACGGAGCGCACCATGTTGCCTACCGCGTTCGGGGACTATTGCGTGACCCGCTGGCCTGGCAGGTGACCTTGTACATGGGCCTGCAATCGTCCCTGGCCTACATCGTGTTCGGCTGGTTGCCGTCGATTCTGATCGGGCGCGGCCTGACCCCGACCCAGGCCGGGCTGGTGCTGTCGGGTTCGGTGATCGTTCAACTGGTCAGCTCCCTCGCCGCGCCATGGCTGGCGACTCGCGGCAAGGATCAGCGCCTGGCGATCGTGATTGTGATGGTGCTGACGCTCGGCGGTCTGTTCGGTTGCCTGTATGCACCGATCGATGGCTTGTGGGGCTGGGCGATCGTACTCGGGTTGGGGCAGGGCGCCACGTTCAGCCTGGCGTTGACCCTGATTGTGCTGCGCTCGCGGGACTCCCATGTGGCGGCGAACCTGTCGAGCATGGCCCAGGGCTTCGGTTACACCCTGGCGTCCATGGGGCCGTTCGCGGTCGGTATCGTGCATGACTGGACCGGCGGCTGGACGGCCGTGGGCTGGATTTTTGGCGTCATTGGCCTGGGTGCGATCATCGCCGGGCTCGGTGCCGGGCGGGCGCTGTATGTGCAGGTCAGCAGTGAGAAAATGTAATCGCGATGCACACCTATAGATAGAGAACCTCCAGGGTCGCGGAGCCGTCGAGTGTTGCATCGTCACTCAGGTCCAGTGTTGAGGTGGGGGCTATGACCGTGACGATCGTGACCCGACTGCTCAGGTTCTGAATCGCGACAGGGCCTGCGGTGCTGCCGGCCACATCGGTGAAGCCCAGATAGCTTTGGGCGCCAATCGGTATGGGGCTGGACCTGGATGTACTCCACGCCCGCCCTCCAGTGGTGGAGTCGGTTCGATAGACCTCAGGCCAAGCGTCCACTACGGTTCTGGCGGGATCGAAGTGCAACGAATAAAGACCAATCCTGTTGTCGCTGCGGTCGAAATTCAGACCGTAATAGATCTCACTGTTGACGATGGCCGAGCCTTCCCGGTTGTCTCGCATGATCAATGCGAAACGGGCCGCAGCGTTGCAACTGATGTTGAGGTCAAGGAATTGGTCACGCAGTTGCGTCCTTTTGTCTACGTTCAGGTCCTGCCGGGAGATTTTTCCGTAGTCGACAAGACCGTTATTGGAAAAAATCGGGGTGCAGGCGACCGGAGTGATGATGCCGTTGACAGTCATATCGGCGGTAGAGGCGGCCAGGGCGCAAGTCGTGCTCAGCAACAGCGCTGCGGTCAGGGCTGTAAGGATACACTTCATCGATAAATTCCTTTTCGAGAAGAAGGTACAGGTGCTGAACCGCCCGTTCATTCAGGCAGCGAACGGTTCAGCGTCTTGGTCCTTAGAGGTATTTCACTTCGAACGTCGCGGAGCCATCTATTTTGACTTCGTCGGTCAGGGTCAGCGAGTCGGCGCGGGCGATGTAGGTGTCGACCTCAAATTCAAAGGTGACATCTGTTGCATCAATCGGTGCGGTGCCGCCAGCAGTGGTAAAGGACAGGAGATATCCCGCTTGAGCATCGGTTGCTTTCACCCAGGTTGATCCGCCATCGTCTGATTTGATTGCGTCCAGAGTGCTTGTCCCGTCTGAAATTTCTATGACTTTGGGAACAAATTGGCCCAATTGTTCACTGGCATCGGTCAAACCAAGGCCAAACCAGTCACCAATTGATGTGCTGGCTTTATTGTCAATTGGATTCAGTGCGAACTTGGCTGAAGCATCACAGGTTACGACCAGTTGAATTGGATGTGTCCCAACCAGCGTATTGCTGGTTTCATTAAGGTCTCCTGACGAGATCTTGCCGAGATCAATGACACCGCCACCGGTGAAGGTCGGCGTGCAAGCGACTGGCGTGATGAGGCCTGTAACCGTCAGGTCAGTGCTCGACGCTGCGAGTGCAAAAGGCGCGGCGCTGATCAGTGCCATTGTGGTGAGTGCTGCGAAGTACTTTTTCATGGGTGAAACTTCCTTGCTACTGTTGTTGACCTTGAATGGCCCGGAGCGCGTGATTGCACCTGGGGTCCAACAAGGCAGGATGGGTGTTACGGGTAAAGCAATTCGATCGTCGCTGAGCCGTCGAGGTGAACGGCGGTGCTCAGGTCCAGACTGGCGGTGGGGGCAATGACGGCATCGACCGTCACCGTGGTTGTGAGGTTCTGGATCGAGGCCGGCCCCGCGGTACTGGCGGCGCTGTCGGTAAAGCCCAGGTAGCTTTTCCGGGCGATCGGTATGGGGTTCGAACTGGAAGTGCTCCAGGCCACGCCCTGGGTGGTGGAGTCGGTTCGATACACGCGGGCAAAGCTGTCCGCGCTGGCGTTGGCCGGATCGACATTCAAGGAGTACAGGCCGATCTTGTTGCTGCGGTTATCCAGACCCAGTCCGTAGTAAATCTCGCTGTTGACCGTCGCCGTGCCTGAGCGGTTGTCATGCATGACCAGGGCAAATTGTGTCGGAGCATCGCAACCGACCCGCAGGGTTAAATCCTTCGGTGGCAATCGGGTGTTCCTGTCAGGGTTCAGGTCGTTTTTTGATAACCGGCCGAAATCCACCAGACCGCCATTGGACAGTTCCACGTTGCACGCGGCGGGTGCGAAACTGGCGCGCAGGGTTATCTCCCTTGAGCGTCCGGTGGCGACCGCATCGAACAGGCCGGTGGTTTCCCAGACAACGGCGTCACGTACCTGCGACGCTTTTTCCTGCGCCCAGGCTGTCAGTTCCAGTTGCGCCGACAGACTTTGCCCTTGTATTGCCACTCCACCGCGAACCGGAACGATCGCTTGCTGCGGTCGCCAAAGCACACTCGATGCGGCTGCTTCGGGTACCTGGCCGACGGCGGAAATCAGGCCCAGGTCCACCGGTTGCCCATCGAGCACCGCGTCACTCATGCGCACCGCATAGCTGCCGTGTTCGGCAAAGCGAAAGCGCTCGGCGGTCGCCGCCATGGCGCGGTAGAACAGGGTCATGTCGGTGGGTTGTGCGCAGTTCAGGTTCAGGCTCAGGCGGCGCTCGCCCAGGTTTCGCTCTCCGGGGGCATTGGCGCGGATCGCCCGATTCATCAAGCCGTAATCGAGCACCGACTGACTCAGGGTGAGCTGGCATTCATCGGCGAGCGCCCGGGCCTGTGGCGTCAGTGTGCTTAACATCAGCGTGCCGAGTGTTAACAGCAAAGGGTGGGGCAGCTTCATGGGATCATCCTTAAAGAGTCCGGCACTGGGCGGCGGCGGTCTCGTAATACACCTGGGTATTGGCCTTGGCCGGCAGTTCGAAACGCAGTTCGCAGCGCTCCAGCCCCGGTGCGGTTATCCACAGGTCAGGGGTGTCCAGGGCGTTGGGCAGAAACACCAACCCCCCTTCTTGAGCGAGCGTGACGAACTCGCCGTTTGCGGTGCTGACCGTCGCGCCACGGGGCAGGGGGGTGCCGTTGTCGGTGGTGACTTTGAGCAAGGCTCGGCGGGTCAGCGTGACACCGAATGCAACCTTGTCGACGGCACCGCGCCCTGCGGAAACCATGGCCAGTCCGTTGTTGATGTCGAGGTTGCGTGGCAGCGAGCGGGTGTCGACTTCTACCGGGCTGCGACCATAGGCGCTCACTTGAGGGACCACGGCGTGACCTTGCCAATCGGTCCAGACCGGACCACTGGGGGTCGAGACTTTGATGGCGCTCGTATCGCCTACCGAAAGCAGCGCGAAGGTGTCCCGCACGGCATATGGCGATAACGTCAAACCGTCGCCGTGCAGCACCGCGCCGCCACGCGCGCCAATCTGGTAACTGGAGCGTTCGGCATCGGAGCGGGTGTAGCTCAAGTCCAATTGGCTGTAGCGCGGCAGCAGGGAGACGCCCGCTGAGGACTGCACTTGTTTGTCGCGGGTGTCGTGCTCGACGCCGACCCGGTAACTCAACTGGTCGTTGACCTGTTCGTTCAAGCCGACACCGCTGCGGTATTCGCCTGCGGAACTGCGTACCCAAGTGCGCGCCCGACGATTTTCACCCAGCGGAATACTGAAACTCAGGTAAACGCTGTCGTCACTGCGTTGGGTGCCGCTGACTTGCCATTGCGCCGTGGCTGACACCGACACGCCGCCGACCTGTGTACCCCAGGATGCCAGGGCGCGGTTGCTGCTTTGTCCGTCGAATGCCGTTGAACGACTGAAGCCGCTGCTGAAGGCGCCAAGCCCGGGAGTCGACCAGGCCAGCGACAGGCTTTGCCGATCACGGTAACGCGACTGGCTGCGCTCGGACTGGGTATCGAACACGGCCTCCGACAGCTCGCGATAACCGAAGGTCCGGTGCGAAGCTCCGGCAGTGATCGACCACTGCTCACCCAGGCGTTGCGAAACATTCAGGTCGGCCTGAAGCCCTCTGTCGGCTTGGCGGGTGCTGGTGTCGGCCGCTTGCAGGGTGGTCTGGATCTGTGTGCCGGGCCCCGTCAGCAGGCCAAGACCTGCGCCCGCTGCACGGTAGTCGGCGGTCCCCGTGGCGCCGGCGCTGAGCAGGGCATACGGGTTGAGTGCTCCGCTCCAGCCGCCGCTGATCACCCATGGGTCGCCGCTCTGTGTCGCGCCGAGACTGCGTACCTGGCCTGCGGCCAACGAAAAGCCGGGAGCCGGCAGGCCAACGCCTAGCATGGCGACGGGGACCGTGAAGCGCTGCTCGCTGCCATCCACTTCCTGGACGGTGACTTCAACATCGGAGCGACTGTCGAGCCGACGCACGTTACTCAGGGAAAACGGCCCGGCCGGCACCACTGTCGAGTGGATCAGCGAACCGTTCTGGCGAATTTCGACCTGAGCCTGGCTGCGAGCAATCCCTTCGATGGGATTGCTTTGGCCTTCGACCTGAAGCGCCTGCTCGGTCATCACCTGGACGCCAGTGATCTGCGCGCCAGCCAGTACCGGGTTGTAGAGATTGACCTGACCCATTTGAAACACCGTCTCATGGCTGGCAAAGGTGCGCTGGGCATAGGCCGCCAGGTGAGTGGTGCTGGACACATCGTTCTGCCAGGTCTGCACCTGACGACTGCGCACAATCCAGTCGCCGGCATTGAACCCGACTTCGGTATTGGCCGAGAGGTAACGGTTCGATTGATTGCCGTATTGGCTGTGGAGGCTGTTGACGTCGTAGTTGAACAACCCGGCGATACCGCCGGTTTGATAACCAGAGATATCCCGGACCGCCGGACGTATCGCCTGGGTGGGCACGATCAATGACAAGCCGAGGTTGGCCGGGTCCTGTTCGATTCGGGCTTGCGGCCAGGTGGCGAGTACATCGAAACAACCTTTGTCGTTGGCCGGGGTGGGTGGCACGGTCAGGTTTGCCGCATCGAGCAGGGCACGGTCAAAGCACGGAGCGCCTTCCTGGTTGAACGTGACGTCTACCCGGCCACGGCGCAGGCCATTGACCGTAAGGGTGATCGGATGTCGGCCAGCGGTGAAGCTTGGAGCAGCCAGCAGCAGGGTAGCGAGACTGGGGTCGATACCGCGTTGACTCAGCATTTTCTGGTCGAACGAAGTCAGCAACGAAGCATCATTGAGGTCTTCGGCACTGGCTTGAAGCCCTATCAGCACGTTGCTTAGCAGCAACACCATGCCGGTCCTGACTCGCGACAGATGTGGGGGCATGCTGGCCTGCCGAATCGCAGGCATGGCTTCGCCATCACGGTATTTCAATACGGTGTTCATGAGGCTCACTTGGGTTATGCCTGGGCGCCGGCTTGATCCGCTACGGCGTCCGTCACGCATGTGGTGACGGCAAAACAGGCCATCACGTTGAAATGTCGACGCCTGCTTTTCCCTGCACGGCGCTATCGGTGGTGTCGGTTCTAGGGGGCGAGCAGCGCGTCATAGGGAGGCACGGCAAAGCCATAGACCGTCGCGGGATGAATTCGAACCTGGGTGGCAGCCTTTACGGGGACCGGAACGCTGATGTGGTCTCCAGGCAGTACGTAGGTTCGCGGTAGCATTGCACCGCTCCCGGAAGGCAACAGTTGCACTTCCTGAGCCAGACGTACGACATAAGGTGTTTCGTTGCGTACGGTCAGTTGACCATCCTGCAGCGACCATTTCAGGTCGGTCCACGGTGTGCGGTTGGGCGCCAGGCCTGCGGGGTGAAGGATGACCGGCAGGTTCTGGCGCACCGTCACGCCCACACGGGCATGCCCGGCCTCGGGAGCAGATTTGCCTTGGGGGATGCCTTCAAAAATCACCCGCTTCAAACGCTGGGTGAGCAGGGGCTTTTCTGATTGCAGGATGAAGCGCACCAACTGCGTCCTGGAGGCTTCAACGCGTGCCAAAGGTGGTGTCACGAACACCAAAGGCTCGGTGTCTTCGGGAATGTCTTCGAGGGTGACGTGCAGCAGCGCCAGGCTGCTATCGGTATTGGTCACAGAGACAGCGGTTTCCCCGTTGGCTTCATTGACGATGACCACTGAAGTATCGGGCACCATGCCGTCGGCGTAGACCTGTGCGGTCCATAACAGAGCGCAGGCACCGATACCCGTATGGGTCAAACGGCGCACTTGCTTCAACAATATTGTCTTGATGTCTCTCATTGAAATTCCCGGATAAAAGACCGTTGGCATGGCTCGGAACACAGGTAGTGCAGGGATTGCGTGGGCAAGCATGCAGTGCGCTGGGTAATGGGTGTTCGATCGTCAGTCAGCCAGTGAGCGCAGTTCTGTACAGGTACGGCGGGGCAAATTGGCAGGCCGCAATTTAGCGGGCAGGCGGAGCGGGAGGAATGCAACTAATACGAAAAGAGAGGGGGGCGTGTATGAAAGAGTGTTGCGGACTACGTAGCGTTTTCTAACGAGCAATCCTTTGGTTGTAGTCCTTCTGTGTAGTCCTCCGCGTGCTGCGTCGTAGGAACCATCTTTTTAATAGGTGGGCAAAGAATCAGCCCATTGAATACATTGAGGGTGCGACGTTAGAGGTTTTTTCGGGGCGTTGTGGAATGGGTAAGAACGGCGCTATTTTCCGCGCCTTCGCGCCACAAACAGAAGGTATCCCACAATGCGAGTCGTTATTGCTGACGACCACTCCGTCGTTCGTGTCGGGCTGCGCATACTCATCAACGCCAGTCGACGATGTGTGATCGTCGGTGAGGCCGACAGTGCCGACAGCCTGATGAATCTGCTTTCAAGCACGCCCTGCGACCTGCTGATCACGGATTTCTCCATGCCGGGGGGGCAGCAGGCCGATGGCTTGAAAATGTTGAGTACGATTCAGCGCCATTACCCGGCCTTGCCGATCATTCTGGTGACGATGTTTACCAGTGTGGCGACGGCAAGGGCTGCGTTGGCTCAAGGGGTAATGGCCGTCGTCGCCAAAACCGCATCGGCGAAGGAGCTGCCCCTGGCAATCAATGCGGTGCTGGAAGGGCGCCGCTACCTCAGCGAGTCCCTGCGCACGCTGCTGGCCAACACCCGCAATCAGCTGCACGAATCGCCACTGTCAGCCAAGGAATATGAAGTGGTCCGAATGCTCGCCAGTGGCATGACCGTCAGCGAAATCGCCATTCATTTCAAACGCAGCGTGTCGACCATCAGTAAGCAAAAGAACATGGCCATGCACCGGTTGGGTATTTCCACGGACGTTGATCTTTTTTCCTACGCCCGGGACAGTGGAATGTCGTACTGAAATGGCAGGAATAATCATCGCGTTATTTTCGTCATGAATGCCGATAGTGTTCGGTGCATTTGCAGACTATCGTGCAGGCAATCTTTCGAAGCCATCATGCAAATCCTGGGGAACCCGTAAATGAGTGAAGCCCATAGCGCCTTGATCACCCGTTTCTACCAGGCTTTCCAGCGCCTGGATGCCGAAGCCATGGCTGCCTGCTACACCGATGATGTGGTGTTCAGCGACCCGGCGTTCGGCGAGCTTAGCGGTCGCGATGCCGGTGACATGTGGCGCATGCTGACCACTCGGGCCAAAGACTTTTCCCTGACTTTCGATCATGTTCACGCCGATGAGCGCACCGGTGGTGCCCATTGGGTTGCGACCTATCTGTTCAGCCAGACCGGCAACATCGTGGTCAACGATATCCAGGCGCGTTTCGTCTTTCGTGATGGCAAGATCTGCGAGCATCATGACCGTTTTGATCTGTGGGCCTGGTCGCGTCAGGCGCTGGGTTTCAAAGGTCTGCTGCTGGGCTGGACGCCACTGGTGCGCAACGCCGTTCGCGCCCAGGCATTGAAGGGGCTGAAGGCATTCCAGGCCAGTCGCTGATAAGATCGCGGCCTGTTTTCCCTCAAGCCCGGATCGTTACGTGACCACCCTCAGCGAAAGCCCTGTCGACGCCGACACCTGCGCGAGCAAAACCTGGTTCGTCTACCTCGTTCGCGCGGCCAACGGTTCGCTCTATTGTGGGATCAGCGATGATCCCGTGCGTCGCTTCGCCAAGCATCAAAGCGGCAAGGGCGCACGATTCTTTCTCTCCAGCCCGGCCATGGCCCTGGTCTACACCGAACGTTGTCGCGACAAAAGCGATGCGTTGCGTCAGGAACGGCTGATCAAAAAACTCAAAAAGAGTGCCAAGGAATGCCTGGTGGCGAACGCAGCGAGCGCCGTCTCTGGCTTATCACTCTGACTGATCAGTTCCCATCAGGCAGATCTGTAGGCTGCCAGCTGATTGCGCGCTAAGCTGCAGGTTACTGATCCTTGCGGCGGAGCCGAGCATGTCCGAGTTGATTCTGCATCATTACCCGACGTCCCCCTTTGCCGAAAAGGCCCGCCTGTTGCTGGGCTTCAAGGGCTTGTCCTGGCGCTCGGTGAAGATCTCGCCAGTGATGCCCAAACCGGATCTCACGGCGCTGACCGGTGGCTACCGCAAGACACCGGTGTTGCAGGTCGGTGCAGATATCTATTGCGACACGGCATTGATTGCCCGGCGACTGGAACAGGAAAAAGCCTTGCCGGCGTTCTTCCCTGAGGGTCAGGAAATGATCGCCGCGTCATTTGCAGCCTGGGCCGACTCAGTGGTGTTCCAGCATGCGGTCAGCCTGGTGTTCCAGCCGGAATCGATAGCGGTGCGCTTTGGCAATTTGTCGCCGGAAGCGATCAAGGCGTTTCTGGCCGACCGCGCCGGTTTGTTCAGTGGTGGTAGTGCGACAAAACTGTCCGCCGAGCAGGCCAAACACCAGTGGCCAACGATCATGTCTCGCCTGGAACAACAGTTGCAGCGCGAAGAAGGCGATTACCTGTTTGGCGAACCGTCGATTGCCGACTTCGCCTTGGCTCATTCACTGTGGTTTCTCAAGGCGACGCCGGTCACGGCACCCTTGGTCGATGCTTATCCGGCGGTTGCCGCCTGGCATGCAAGGGTATTGGGCTTCGGTCATGGCGCGTCCAGCGAGATGAGCTCCGAGGAGGCTCTGGCAGTGGCGCGCACGTCCACGCCAGCGGCTCTGCCGGATGAGCAGTTCGTCGATCCCAACGGGTTCACGGCGGGGCAACAGGTAGTGATCGCGGCCACGGACTATGGCGTTGATCCGGTGGCGGGGGAGTTGTTGTTTGCCGGCAGCGAAGAGCTGATCGTACGGCGCAAGGACGAGCGTGGCGGTGTGGTGCATGTGCACTTCCCGCGGTTTGGTTTTCGTATTGAAGCCATCTGACGCACACTTGTGGCGAGGGAGCTTGCTCCCGTCGGGTCGCGAAGCGGCCCTCTGAAGAGGGACTGCTGCGCAGTCCAGCGGGAGCAAGCTCCCTCGCCACACGGATTGTGTGAAGCCGATCAGTTATTTCAGCGCCGCCAGAATCGCATCCGGGTCATACCCGCGAATCAGCGTCCCGTTCACATCGATGATTGGAATGCCACCACCGCCCAGTGCCTGATAGTCCGCGCGCGCGACGGCGTCTTTCTCGATATCGAATGCCTTGTACGGAATGCCTTTCTGATCGAGAAAGCGCCGGGTCAGCTTGCAGTAACCACACCATTCGGTGGCGTAGAGCACGACGTTGGCCTGGGCCTGCGTCTGTGCAGGTACCACTTGCGAAGGGTTGAACACCCGCTCGATCTTGCCCCAGTTCTGGTAAGCCACGACCACCAGCAGGATCAGCAGGAATTTTTTCAGCACGCCGCCGAGCATCAGTTGCGACGCTTCAACTGATCGGTGAGCGAAGTGGGCAGGCCCTTGATGATCAACGTGCCGGCTTCTTCGTCGTACTCGATCTTCGATCCCAGCAGGTGCGCTTCGAAACTGATCGACAGGCCTTCGGCGCGGCCGGTGAAACGGCGGAACTGGTTCAGGGTGCGTTTGTCAGCCGGGATTTCCGGCGACAGGCCGTAATCCTTGTTGCGGATGTGATCGTAGAAGGCCTTCGGGCGTTCTTCGTCGATCAGTCCCGACAACTCTTCCAGACCCATTGGTTCGCCGAGTTTGGCCTGGCTGCTGGCGTAATCCACCAGGGTCTTGGTCTTCTCGCGTGCGTCGTCTTCCGGCAGGTCTTCGCTTTCGACGAAATCACTGAAGGCTTTGAGCAGGGTGCGGGTTTCACCGGGACCGTCGACGCCTTCCTGGCAGCCAATGAAGTCGCGGAAATACTCCGAAACCTTTTTGCCGTTCTTGCCTTTGATGAACGAAATGTACTGCTTGGATTGTTTGTTGTTCTGCCACTCGGAAACATTGATCCGCGCGGCCAGGTGCAACTGGCCAAGGTCCAGGTGACGGGACGGGGTCACGTCCAGTTCGTCGGTCACGGCCACGCCTTCACTGTGGTGCAGCAGGGCGATGGCCAGGTAGTCGGTCATGCCTTGCTGATAGTGCGCGAACAGCACATGGCCGCCGACCGACAGGTTCGACTCCTCCATCAGTTTTTGCAGGTGCTCGACCGCCACTCGGCTGAATGCGGTGAAATCCTGGCTGCCCTCCAGGTACTCCTTCAGCCAGCCGCTGAACGGGAACGCGCCGGATTCCGGATGGAACAGGCCCCAGGCTTTACCCTGTTTGGCGTTATAGCTTTCGTTGAGGTCGGCGAGCATGTTCTCGATGGCCGCGGACTCAGCCAGTTCAGAGTCACGGGCGTGGAGAACCGCAGGTGTGCCGTCGGGTTTTTTGTCGATCAGGTGGACGATGCAATGACGGATCGGCATGGGCTTCTCGGCTGTATGAAGAGAGGAGGGCGTGCTCCCCCGAAAAAGCGCCCAGTGTACCGCAACCATTGGTTTTGGCGCGGTGCGAAGGGTAATTGCGGGCCGACCGGCGGCGCTTATGCGATTTTTTGCAGATTTAGAGCAATAAAGCTGACCAAATGGGTAGCTAGAGGCGGATATTTCCACGTCTGTGTGCTAGCTTTGCCCGGTCTTGCGCGAAGTCACTGCGTTAAGCCTGCAGTCAGCATTTGTCAGGTCGAACCAAACCCTGATTTCGGTATCTATAACCCCGATCCCGAGGTTATTTGGCCGAGGGTGCCAGATCCAGAAGATCGGGCTCGATGGCTGACATTGCACTCTGCAATCCATATGAATTTGATAGGGAAGGAACACTAAATGGCTCTTACTAAAGACCAACTGATCGCCGACATCGCTGAAGCTATCGACGCGCCGAAAACCACCGCGCGTAACGCTCTGGACCAACTGGGCCAAATCGTTGCCGATCAGCTGGAAAACGGCGGCGAAATCACTCTGCCTGGCATCGGCAAACTGAAAGTGACTGAGCGCCCTGCCCGTACTGGCCGTAACCCTTCGACTGGCGCTGCCATCGAAATCGCTGCCAAGAAAGTGATCAAGCTGGTTGTGGCCAAAGGCCTGACCGACGCTGTCAACAAGTAAGACTTGTTAAAAAACCGTGCACCGGAGCGATCCGGGCACGGTTTTTTTGTGGGCGCGATTTATCGCAAACAACCTGCAACCAATGTGGGAGCGAGCCTGCTCGCGAATATGGTGTGTCAGTACCATCGAATTCGACTGACACACCGCTTTCGCGAGCAGGCTCGCTCCCACAATTGATTTAACTCAGTTTTTGAGCGCCCAACGCTCACGCCAGGCCTGTTGCTGCACTTTGGTCTGGAAGGTCCAGGCGACGAAGCGGCTCTGCTTCTGTCCTTGGGACATTTCCACTACCTGACTCTCCAGGGCGCCGGCCTTTTTCAAGGCGGTCTGGATCGCCGGCAAGTTCGACGCCTTCGACACCAGCGTGCTGAACCACAGTACTTGTTGCGCCACCTGCGCGCTCTCGTTGACCAGTTGCGTGACGAAACGCACTTCTCCGCCCTCACACCACAATTCCGCCGCTTGCCCGCCAAAGTTCAACACCGGCAGCTTGCGTTTCGGATCGGCCTTGCCCAGGGCTCGCCATTTGCGTGTGCTACCCCGTGTGGCCTCGTCCAGTGACGAATGGAACGGTGGGTTGCACATCGTCAGGTCAAAACGCTCTGCGCTCTCCAGCAGGCCTGTGAGGATCTGCTTGGGGTTGCTCTGCTGGCGTACCTGGATCGCTTTGTTCAGGCCATTGGATTGAATGATGGCCTTTGCGGCGGCGATGGCAGTCGCATCGATATCGGAACCGAGGAACTGCCAGCGATAGTCGCTGTAACCGATCAGCGGATACACGCAGTTGGCGCCCATGCCGATGTCCAGCACCTTCACGGCGGCGCCCCGGGGGATTACACCGTCATTGCTGCTGGCCAGCAGGTCGGCGAGGAAGTGCACGTAATCGGCACGGCCTGGCACTGGTGGGCACAGGTAGTCGGCCGGAATGTCCCAGTGAGCGATGCCATAGAACGACTTGAGCAGTGCCCGGTTGAACACCCGCACGGCTTGCGGGCTGGCGAAGTCGATGCTTTCCTTGCCGTACGGATTGATGATCACGAATTTCTTCAGTTCCGGGGCGCTTTTGATCAGCGCCGGAAAGTCATAGCGGCCCTGATGGCGATTGCGCGGATGCAGGCTGGCCTTTTCCTTTGGGGCGACGGCCGTGGCCGGAGTCTTCGGAGCAGGCTTTTTGCGCGCAGGCTTGGGGGGGCGGGGGGCGGTCATGGGTGTGGTCGATTCGGGTATGGCTGAAAGTGGCGGGCATTGTCCCACATTGATGGCGAATGCGCCGAACCCGTAGGAGCT
>NZ_JAHBDJ010000017.1:0-94592 GCF_019956375.1 Pseudomonas sp. GL-R-19
CTATGCAAACCTGCGTCGCTGCGCTCCGACTGCCTGTCCAAGTGGATGTGGATCAGGTGTCCAAGTGAGCGTGGAATGACTGTCCAGATGATCGTGGATTGAGTGTCCAAGTGTCGTGGAATCCGCAGTTCTCCTGGTTTTCTAATTTTCTGGCTGCCCTGGACCTTCTGATGGGAGTGCGGATAGGGCTCCTTCCCGCAGGGGGATAGCCATGCATGGTCGGATAGGTGGAATGGTCAGTATATTGACTTTTTTAGTCAATAGCTGATAGTTTGAATGGCAAGCGACGAAAGTGGCCATGTGGTAGCCGAGTGAAGGGTGATTGGCCTGGTGCGGGCGATTTGCGATCCCTCACCATCTGCGTTTGCAGATGACGATGATCTCGCTCAACGCCTCAGAAGAAGGCCTGCATTGCACAGGAAAGGGTCACTGCAGCACTGAATTTCAGCAGGGCGCCGCCTTACGGGTGGCAGGCTCAGAGATGGCGAGAGGGTGTCTCAAATCATGAAGTACGTCAGCACACGGACGCCTGGTAAAGAATTCGAGTTCAGCGAGGTCCTCATGGGGGCGTACGCACCGGATGGTGGGCTTTTCGTTCCTCGCAACGTTCCTCGCTTCAAAAGCGAAGATCTCCTGAAGCTTGAATGGCTACCATTTCACGAACTGGCACGTCATGTAATCGAGCCGTTCCTAGGTGGCTATATCCCTCAAGATGAACTGTCTCGAATTCTTGAGGAGACATTTGACCGTTTTAAAAGTAACGCTGTTGCGCCGCTCTACCAGACGGCTACCAATGAGTGGGTATTAGAACTATTCCATGGTCCGGCAGGGGTCTATCAAGACTTCGGTCTCCAATTGATGTCTCGTTTGGTTGAGTGCTCCTTACTAAAGTCCGGAAAGAAAGCGCTTGTCGTTGGCTGCACTGGTGGAGACACCGGTGTCGCGGCTATCAAAGCCTTCAATGGCATGGAAGGTGTGACGGTGATTGTTCTGCATCCTTCCAGAGGAATAACAGATGAGCATCGGCGTCGCTTATTAGGCGCTGCCGAAGAAAATGTTGTAAATATTTTGGTTGAGGGTGATTACGCCGATTGTCATCAGCTGTGCGAAAACTTTCACAGAGGCATTAACGAAACAGGTCAACAATTAATATCTTTCAATTCGGTGAATTGGGTGAGGGTGCTGGCGCATCTGTCCTTCTACTTCTACTCGTCGCTTCAATTAGGTGCGCCTAAAAGAGATGTGGCGTTCAGTGTGCCTACCGGAAATTTTGGTGCTCTCTATGCAGGCTATATTGCAAGGGAAATGGGGTTGCCCATCAGGCAGCTAATTGTAGCAACGAATACCAACGCGGGGTTGCATAACTTTCTTCAGTCTAACCTCTATAGGCGTAATGAGATTCGTACTACCAACACGCCTTGCATGAATGTGTCGTTAGCCTCTAATTTCGAGCGGCTGCAATGGAGTATTCTCAATAGGTGCAGTGATAAAGTGGCTAGAAATATGGAGCTACTAGAGACGGATGGCCAAATTCAACTGGAACAGGATGAGTGGTTAGAGGCGCGAAAGCTATTTGATTCTTTGGCGGTAGAGGATGCAGAGGCATTTTCCTGTATTCATGAAGTCTTTGTTAAAAGTGGTTACTTGATCAGTCCTAATACCGCGATTGGATTACGAGCTGCGCGAATTAACAGGCGTAGCTTACTGACACCAATGATCTGCTTGGCCACGACGCATCCTTCAAGCTCTGCCTCAGTTCTGGCTGAAGCCGATGTTCAATCTCCAATGAGTGTGGTGAGTGCTCACCCCTTCTCTAATGACGAATGCATTTCAATTTCCAATGATGTTGGCATCCTTACGGAACTCATCAAGGCGATATCCCAAGACACGAAGTCTCGCTCGCTATAATCCTGGAGTTAGAGATGAAACGCGTTTTAGATAAGACGGATGAAAAAATACTGGAAGAGCTTACTCGTAATGCTCGACTTGCGCATAACGACATTGCCATGAAAGTTAATTTATCTAGGAATGCTGTCAGGCTCAGGATTGAACGGTTGGAGCGGGACGGATATATCAGGGGTTATACCATCATCAAAGGTGGGCCGCCTTCCGAGGTTGCGCCAATTAATGCCCTTATTTTTGTGTATCGAAAAGACCGAATGCGCGGTGCTGATGTGGTGCGTTCAATTGTCTCAATGCCTGAGGTCGTGTCCTGCAATGTGATGAGTGGTGACCTGGATATTGTAGTGACAGTTGAAGCGACAAGTTCGGATTGTATTCATAGGGTCTGGAGCGAGATATCCACGTTGCCAGGAGTTCTGAATACAGTTACGTCATTTGTATTGTCTTGCACGAAGTAGGTTGCTAGGAAATCAAAATGCTCTCTCCTGCGAGCATTTTGCTCGCAACAATGATCGGTTTGCCATATTCGTATGAGCACTGCTGCAGTTTAATATTTCAGTACCGAAAACATAACAATGAGGCCCATGTCGTGACTGAATATAAAATTGCTTTGCTTGGTTTTGGTGGTGTAAACCGTGCGTTGACGCAGCTCATTGCAGATAAGAACGAGCACTGGGCTAATGAATTTGGTTTTAAGCTAAAAATTGTTGGTGTCAGTGATCTTTACTTTGGCTCCATTATCAACAAGAACGGGTTGGATGCCCAGGAATTGGCCGCAGTTCCTGCTGTAAAAGGGGGGTTTAGAACATTGCCAGCGGGCAGTGCTGAGCCTGCCAATGAGACGGTTATCCGTTTCTCGGGGGCCGATCTTATCGCCGAGGCGACGTTCACCAACCCTGTAGATGGAGAGCCAGCTACGACTTTCTGTCGCTGGGCTCTGGAAAAAGGTATCAGTGTGGTCACCACCAACAAAGGGCCGGTGGCGTTGCACGCTGAAAGCCTGAAAGCATTGGCCAGAAGCACCGGTGCCCAATTCGAGTTTGAAGGCTCGGTAATGAGCGGCACCCCCGTCATTCGTCTGGCTAAAGAGTCGCTGGCCGGCTCGGAAATCAGCGGGTTTAAGGGCATCTTGAATGGTACGTCCAATTTCGTACTTTCTAGTATGGAAGAAGGTCTCGACTTCTCTGATGCAGTCGCCAAGGCTCAGGAACTCGGTTACGCAGAAGCTGACCCCACCGCGGATGTGGAAGGGCATGATGTTCGTCTTAAAGTAGTCATTTTGGCGAATGAGCTTCTGGGGGCGAAGTTGACTCCGAGCGATGTCCTTTGCAAAGGCATCTCGGAGATCACGTCAAAAGACATCACCAAAGCAACGAAGGCCAATGCTCGGTGGAAACTGATTGGAAGCGCGGAAAAATTGAGCAATGGCTCCATCGCCGCCTCTGTTAGTCCTCAATTGTTGCCTCTGGGTGACGCACTGGCTGGTGTCAGTGGCGCAACAAATGCAATTACCTTTAATACAAAAATTCTTGGTCCGGTAACGGTTGTCGGAGCGGGTGCAGGTCGGTTTGAAACAGCATTCGCCTTGCTCTCGGATATCGTCAGCATTCACAAGAACAAAACTAAGATAGGTAAATGATCATGAATAGCTTGAGTCTTTCGCTCGCTGTTGATTATAAAACCATAACAGTTTTGAGCCCGTATGATGGCGCTTCAGTTGGAGAGGTGGCGGACGTACCTGCTTCATTTGCTACTGCAATCATTGATACGGCGAAGCTTGGTGCGCAGATCGCCAAAGAGCTCCCACGACACGAGCGTGCTCGCATACTGGAAAAAACCGCTGCTTTGGTCGAGAGCGACAAGGAGGCGTTTGCCAGTCTGATTGTTGCCGAGTCGGGAAAAACGATCAAGCAGGCGAGGAAGGAGGTTTTACGCTGCGTCAATACGTTGAAGCTGTCCGCCGAGGAGGCCAAGCGTAATGCAGGTGAAGTCATCCCGTTTGACTCCTATGTCGGATCCGAGTCTCGTCAGGGATGGTTTACTCGGGAGCCTTTGGGTGTAATTGTTGCAATTACCCCATACAACGATCCACTCAACTTGGTCGCTCACAAGTTGGGGCCTGCGATCGCTGGCGGTAATGCTGTTGTACTCAAACCTTCTGAGCTCTCTCCGTTATCTGCCATTAAGCTGGTGGCCTGCCTGAACGCTGCGGGTCTCCCTCCTGCGGTCGTGTCCATTGCAACTGGAGGGGCCGCGCTGGGCAAGGCACTGGTCGCTCATCGAGCGGTACGTATGGTTTCCTTCACGGGTGGTTTTGTTACCGGTGAGCAGATCTCTCGCAATGCAGGCCTTAAAAAACTGGCGATGGATTTGGGGGGCAATGCCCCGGTTATCGTCATGGGCGATTGTGATCTGAATGAAGCCGTTGAGTCCTGTGTATCAGGCGCTTTTTGGGCTGCCGGGCAAAATTGTATCGGTACCCAACGAATTCTTGTTGAAGCGACAATATATGAAGAGTTCAAAAAGAAATTCGTTGTGAAGACAAGTGCTTTAGTCGTGGGAAATCCTGCTGACGAAAGCACGGATGTTGGGCCAATGATTACCGAAGCTGCTGCAAAACGCACTGAAGAAGTAGTCGTCGAGGCAGTCGATAAAGGGGCTAACCTGTTATTTGGTAATGTACGCCAAGGTTCGCTTTACTCACCGACGGTCCTGGAGAATGTTAGCCAAAGCTGTAAAGTTTGGTGTGAGGAAGTATTCAGTCCGGTTGTCATTCTTCAAAGCGTGGCCTCGCTTGATGAGGCGCTGACGCTGGCTAATGAGCCAGAGTACAGTTTGCATGCGGGTATTTTTACTAGCAATTTGAATGTCGCCATGAAAGCAGCTAAACGACTCGAAGCCGGCGGCGTCATGATTAATGACTCATCTGACTATCGTTTTGATGCAATGCCATTTGGTGGTTCCAAATACGGCAGCATGGGGCGTGAAGGTGTGCGTTTTGCGTATGAAGATATGACGCAACCAAAAGTGATTTGCTTAAACGATGTTGGCGGAAGTTGATTAAAGGGTCGATGTGAATCCCTAGGATTAAATCGGGTCCTCGGCAAGGCTCTTCTGGTCGGTAGAGCCTTGCCCAATACAACAATAAAAGGTAACAAAATGAGTGTGAATGATCTTAATCCCACACGCGTGCCATCGTCTGGTGCAACTCGAAAAAGAGACTTCAGCGCAGAAGATGCAGGCTATCAAAAGGTGCTCAAGCCTCGCCAGGTTCAGATGATTGCTATAGGGGGGGCAATCGGAAGTGGTCTATTCATGGGCGCAGGGGCACGACTCGCTGAAGCCGGACCCTCGCTTGTGTTTGTCTATGCAATCTGTGGCTTTTTTGCGTGGTTCATCATTCGGGCTATGGGCGAACTGGTGATGTATCGCCCATCCTCGGGCTCGTTCGTCTCCTATGCTCGAGAGTTCTACGGTGAGAAATGGGCTTTTGCCGTGGGATGGATGTACTGGACTGATTGGGTAATGGTTGCCATTGCAGATCTCACAGCTACAGCGCTCTACCTGAATTTCTTCAAAGCCTATGTCCCGTTCATGGGTGACATCCCTCAATGGTCGTTGGCACTGGGAGCATTGGGTTTTGTTACTGCGATTAACCTTGTCTCGGTAAAGATTTTTGGTGAGCTTGAATTCTGGTTTGCCCTGATCAAGGTGGCTGCATTAACTACTTTCCTTGGGATCGGCATTTACATGGTGTTGTTCGGCACTCCGCTGCCAGGCCATGAGATCGGATTCAAACTGATTTCTGACAATGGCGGTTGGTTCCCATCAGGCCTTTTGCCCGCCGTAATCATGATCCAGGGGGTGATATTTGCGTATGGCAGTGTGGAGTTGGTTGGTACTGCAGCTGGCGAAGCCCAAGACGTCGCTACAGTCATGCCGAAAGCAATTCGGGCAGTTGTTTTCCGCATTATTGTTTTTTACGTTGGTTCTGTATTGCTGTTGGCAATGCTGCTCCCCCACACCGCGTACTCGGCGGGGGTAAGCCCGTTTGTGACTTTCTTCGGCTCGCTGGGGATCAAGGGTGCAGACGCGATTATGAACATGGTCTTGATTACCGCGGCCGTGTCTTCTCTGAACGCTGGCATTTACTCCACTGGCCGGGTGCTTCGCTCGCTGGCAATCAACGGATCAGCCCCTAGCTTCCTGGCCAAGATGAACCGTCAAGGTGTCCCGTTCGCTGGCATCATGCTGACGACCGTTGCTTCACTAATTGGTGTCGTACTTAACGCAATTGTTCCGGGTGAAGCCTTTGAAATCGCGCTGACACTCACTGCCGTTATGTTAATCGGTTCGTGGTCAACAATCGTTCTGTGTCAGATCAAACTCTTCAAATACTCCCAGCAAGGTGATCTGGAGCGCCCGGGGTTTCGAATGCCGTTTGCGCCTTACAGTGGTTACGCGACTTTGGTGTTCTTCGGTTTGGTTCTGGTTCTTATCGCATTCGATTATCCCGTAGGTACGTACTCGATTGCTTCGCTGCCGTTTTATGCCGCCGCTCTTGTTGTTGGTTGGTACATGGTTCGTGGCCGTGTTCGTGCAATTGAGACTGGTGAATTAGTCTTTGACGAAAATCAAGAATTGGTCCGAGCAGATCAGACCAATCATCCTTCTTTCATTCACCTTCAGAATCAATGACACCAAACGAAAAAAGAAACTTTGGAGGAAATAGACATGCGTCCTGACAAAAAGAATCTGTCCACACTTTCGGCGGCTACGCTGGCAGTTCATGGTGGGAATGTCATCGACACCACTACTGGTGCTATTCGCACGCCGCTGGTGATGGCCAACTCTTATCTGCTGCCAGATGATCCGTCGACGATGGACTGGTCCAGCCCTGATGGCCTCGTGTACACACGAAACCAGGGTCATAACCAGGTATGCCTGGAGAAGAAACTTGCTGCGCTTGAAGGTTGTGAGGCAGCAGCTGTATTTGCTACCGGTGTAGCCGCTTTGCATTCGATATTTTTCGCCTTCTTGAAAAGTGGCGACCATGTCATTGTCAGTGACGTCACCTACGAGGCCGTATGGCGACTGTTCGCGGAGCTTCTGCCGGAGCGCTATGGCATTGAAGCCTCGTTTGTGGATATGGGCGATTTGGAGGCTGTTCGGAGCGCAATCCGCCCTAATACCAAACTTTTTCATACTGAGACAATTGCCAACCCAACTACCAAAGTTGCGGATATTGCAGCGTTGGCCGAGATTGCTCATGCGCACGGGGCACTGATTTCTGTTGATGCAACCTTCACCCCACCTCCGTTCTTCCATGCCAGCCAACATGGGGTGGACCTTGTTGTCCACTCCCTGACCAAGTACATCAATGGCCATGGCGATTCGATGGGTGGGGTGGTTCTGGGTTCCACTCAGATGATCACTACAATCAAGCACGATGCTCTTGTTGATCTCGGCGCGACCATCTCTCCGTTCAATGCCTGGCTGATAATGCGTGGTTCTGTAACGTTGCCTCTGCGTCTGCAACAGCATCTTAGATCTGCTGAAAAATTGGCTGCATTTCTCGAAGCAGATGATCGTGTAGCTTTCATCTACTACCCAGGGCTTCCATCCCACCCACAACATGAACTCGCTCGTCGGCAGTTCGCAGGGCGCGGCTATGGGGCGATGATGGCTTTTGCAGTAAAAGGGAATCCGGACACTCAAAATCGGTTTGTTTCGAATCTGCGCATCATCACTTCTGCAGTTTCCCTAGGTCACGATGAGACCCTTATTGTTCACGTGGGTGCAGAAGGCCGGGGTGGTTTTGACAAGTATCCTGAAGAGTTCCGTACATACGGTCATCTCCGTCTTTCGGTTGGACTCGAAGATCCCGACGATTTGATCAAAGATATTTCCTCTGCGTTGGACGAGACATTCAAGTGATTTGAGAACTTAAAGGCTCGTGCCAACTTTAGCTTTGGATGTACGATATTGCTAAATATATGGTTTGGTTGGTAACCCTCCTTTGCCCTCGTACCAGCGGGGGCTTTTTTACTGGGTCCTATCAATGGTTCCAGTTTTACAAGGGCCAAATCTCCCAATCATATTAGGTTTTGTCCGTCGGAGTTGTGACGGATCTTTCAATGGAGGCGAATCATGGCTTGGATATGTTTAATTTTTGCAGGGATACTTGAAGTTGTTTGGGCTTTCTCCATGAAACAATCTGAAGGTATGACCAAGCTTGGGCCGACTGTTGTTACCTTGGTAATGGTAATGGCAAGTTTTGCTCTCCTATCATTTTCCATGAAAAGTCTACCACTTGGTACTGCCTATACAATTTGGACTGGCATTGGTGCTGTTGGCGCGTTTGCAGTGGGTATCATCCTTCTAGGCGAACCTGCGAGCCTTATGCGAGTTGTCGCAGCTGTCTTAATTGTCAGCGGTCTTGTAATGATGAAGCTGGCTTCAGCTTGATTTTTTCTGTTTCGGTTAGAAAATAAATTATAAGAGTTTGAGTGACGCCTCAGCATTTCCTGAGGAATTTCATGCGCTGCTTTTTTGTTTACCTTTGCAAAACAGGTTGTCAGTCAAGCAGATTGCTCTCTGTTGCGAGCGGTTTGCTCATAATATTGATCTGTTTGCCATATTTGGATGAACGAGCCATCGGCGTACTATCAGTGTCCAGTACAAGGACATGAGGTCTTGATTATGACTGAGTATAAAATTGCTTCGCTTGATTTTTTAAGAAATGGAGGTGTATAGCTAAATTTCTATTGCCGTTGTTTGAGTAACGCTTGTCACAGCTCTTAAATGGGCGTGCAGCAATGCAACTATTACGGGGCTTATATCCGAAATGTAGTTGCCAAAAGAAAAATTGTTAAAGTCGTCAAATCGTTAACTGCCCTTAATCAAACTACAACATCTAGGGATTCTCATATGATTTCGCTTCGTAAGCTTTTCGTGTTAGCACTTTTCCCACTTTGCGCGAATGTCGCGCTGGCCAAGGAATACAAAGAACTGCGTTTTGGCGTGGATGCTTCTTACGCACCATTCGAGTCTAAAGCCGCAGATGGTAGTCTTACGGGGTTTGATATCGATCTGGGTAATGCAATCTGTGCCAAATTGAAGGTCAAGTGTACATGGGTCGAGAGCGATTTCGACGGCACGATTCCAGGCCTAAAGGCCAACAAGTTCGATGGCATTCTCTCTTCCATGACGGTGACCCCAGCCCGCGAGAAAGTCATCGACTTCTCAAATGAGCTGTTCTCCGGCGCAACCTCTTACGTGTTCAAGAACAATTCTGGTCTGAGCGAAGAGGTTACTTCCCTTAAGGGCAAGACCGTAGGTTATTTGCAAGGAAGTATCCAGGAAGCATATGCGAAAGCGGTTCTGGATAAGGCTGGTGTCAAAACTCAGGCCTATCAGAACCAGGATCAGGTTTATTACGACCTGGTTTCCGGTCGCCTCGATGCGGCGATCCAGGACATGCTGCAAGCACAGCTGGGTTTTTTGAATTCCCCTCAAGGCACTGGTTATGAAGTCAGCAAACCCGTTGACAGCGAGTTACTGCCAGCCAAAACAGCTATTGGTATCTCTAAAGGTAACAAAGACCTCAAGGCTTTTTTGGATAAGGGCATCCAAGCGTTACACGATGACGGTACCTATGACTTAATCCAGAAAAAACACTTCGGTGATCTGAATCTCTATAGCGGCAAGTAAGGCCCCGGTGCCCGTCCCCGGGGCGGGCGCTTTATTATCGCGATAGGTTCCTGAATTATGTTCGAAATACTGTTGCAGGCCCTCGGGCTCTCCACATACAGCATGAAAGGGTTCGGTCCTCTGTTGCTGGAGGGCGCCTGGATGACCGTCAAGTTGTCAATTCTCTCGCTGCTGTTGAGCGTACTGCTTGGTCTTATCGGGGCCAGTGCCAAACTTTCCAGTGTCAAACTCCTGCGAATCCCAGCACAGCTCTACACTACCCTGATTCGCGGGGTGCCGGACCTAGTGCTGATGCTACTGATCTTTTACAGCCTGCAAACCTGGTTGACCGGGATCACGCAGGCACTGGATTGGGAATACATAGAGCTCAATCCGTTTGTTGCCGGGATCATCACGCTGGGGTTTATCTACGGGGCCTATTTCACTGAGACCTTTCGCGGGGCGATGCTAGCTGTGCCCCGTGGACAGGTGGAAGCGGCCACCGCCTATGGCTTAAGTCGCACTCAGCGCTTTCGCTTTGTGGTCTTCCCGCAAATGATGCGTTTTGCTTTACCGGGTATTGGCAATAACTGGATGGTCATCCTCAAAGCCACTGCCCTGGTGTCGATCATAGGCCTTGCTGACTTGGTAAAGGCAGCCCAGGACGCTGGTAAAAGCACCTATCAATTGTTCTATTTTCTGGTCTTGGCAGCGCTTATTTATTTGGTGATTACCAGTACTTCAAACTATGTCCTGCGTTGGTTGGAACGGCGTTATGCGGCAGGTTCCCGGGAGGCTGTACGATGATCGAACTCTTGCAAGATTACTGGAAGCCTTTTCTCTATAGTGACGGCCACCAGATCACGGGGCTGGCCATGACCTTGTGGTTGCTCAGTGCCTCAATCTTCATCGGCTTTTTGGTGTCGATCCCGTTGTCCATTGCCCGGGTTTCATCCAAGTGTTACCTACGCTGGCCCGTACAGTTCTACACCTACCTGTTTCGGGGAACGCCGCTCTATATCCAGTTGCTGATCTGCTACACCGGGATCTACAGCCTGGCTGCAGTTCGTGCACAACCGGTGCTCGATGCATTCTTTCGCGACGCGATGAACTGCACCATCCTTGCGTTTGCGCTGAACACCTGCGCTTACACCACGGAGATTTTCGCCGGAGCAATTCGCAACATGGCCCATGGCGAAGTCGAAGCTGCGAAGGCCTATGGCCTGACGGGTTGGAAGCTCTATGCCTACGTGATCATGCCATCGGCGCTACGCCGCTCGTTGCCGTACTACAGCAACGAAGTAATTCTGATGCTGCATTCGACCACCGTGGCCTTCACTGCAACCGTCCCGGACATTCTGAAAGTTGCTCGCGATGCCAACTCGGCGACCTTTCTGACCTTTCAATCGTTCGGTATTACTGCGCTGATTTACCTGATGGTTACCTTCGCGCTTGTCGGACTATTCCGCATCGCCGAGCGCCGTTGGTTGGCTTTCCTTGGTCCGGCTCATTAGGGCTTGGTACTCCATATGGCCGCTCATTAGGCCTCGGGCTTTGTCGCCGGCTGTCACAGCTGCAAAGCGACGCCACATTTTCCCTTAGAGGATGATTGCGCACATGTACAAATTGACTGTTGAAGAGCTGCACAAGAGTTATGGTAACCACGAAGTACTCAAGGGCGTATCTCTGAAAGCCAAAACTGGTGATGTGATCAGTTTGATCGGCGCCAGTGGGTCAGGCAAAAGTACCTTCCTGCGCTGCATCAACTTTCTCGAAACACCCAATGACGGAGCCATGAGCCTGGACGGCAAGCAGATTCGCATGGTCAAAAACCATCATGGCATGCAGGTGGCCGATGCCGCTGAGTTGCAAAGGCTGCGCACCCGTCTAGCCATGGTCTTCCAGCACTTCAATCTGTGGGGTCACATGACCGTTCTGGAAAACATCACGATGGCCCCGCGCCGGGTGCTGGGTGTCAGCAAAAAAGATGCTGAAGATCGTGCCCGACGTTATCTGGACAAGGTGGGGCTGCCAGCGCGTGTTGCGGAGCAGTTTCCAGCATTTCTCTCTGGCGGTCAGCAACAGCGAGTGGCGATTGCACGAGCATTAGCGATGGAGCCGGAGGTTCTGCTGTTCGACGAACCGACGTCGGCGCTGGATCCGGAACTGGTGGGCGAAGTACTAAAGGTGATTCAGGGCCTGGCCGAAGAAGGCCGGACCATGATCATGGTGACCCACGAAATGAGCTTTGCCCGCAAGGTGTCGAGCCAGTTACTGTTTCTGCATCAAGGCCGAGTCGAGGAGCAGGGTGGGGCAGAGATTCTGGATAATCCGCGCAGCGAGCGCCTTCAACAGTTTCTGTCTAATGGGCTGAAGTGAATAGAACTCACAATGAACAGGAAGGAAAAAACACCCGATTCTTCACGAACATTGGGGCGTATTGATGAGGCAATCATTGACGTATTGCGCCATAACGGGCGCATCACGTACCAAAAACTAGCAACGCTTGTGCACCTGACCGCAAGCCCTTGCCAGCAACGCGTACGAAAGTTGGAGAGACTGGGGGTGATTCGCGGTTATGGTGCGTTCATTGATGTGCAAAAGGTCTCACCGGGATTGTCCCTACAGGTATTGGTCGCTATATCCAACCAGAACCGGCGCACTGCGCAGAAAGCCTTCGAAGCATGTGTAGAAAACTGTCCTCAGGTCCTGGAGTGCCGGCTTATTGGTGACCCGTTCGACTATAGCCTACGCATGCGCTGCAAAGACATGAAGCACTATCGTGCACTTACGGAAGTTTGGTTGGAGAATGAGGAGCTGTATATCGACAAACTGGTTGCCTATCCTGAGCTGGCGGTAGTTAAGCATTCATCCACACACTGCGACTAGCGGTGCAGAGTATCAAAAGATGCAGGCTATGCCTGAGATGAGCCGGTGAAGGCCTGAACGCCTGTCGTTGGCAGGCCTGGGCGGAAACGTAAAAGCCTATCTCACGTTATTGTCGGAGCTAAGTGTTCATGCGCGTGGATTTCTGCGTAATAGACTTCGGCGTCAACCAAGTGAAATCGAGGACTTGCTGCAAGAAATATTGTTGGCCGTGTATAGCAGGCGCGAAACGTACCTCCCAGATCAACCAGCGACGGCGTGGGTATTTGCCATTGCGCGCTACAAACTCGCTCGAGGTGGGCGCGTCATGATGCGTTCACGACTCCCTAGACAATACAGCTGCCTGCCTGTGATTGAGCAGAGCTTGCAGCACTTAGCGTTGATGAGCTTTATATCCTCGCACTTTGCAGGCGAGCCTCCCTTACATGAAACAGGTGAAGTCCATGACCGTTCGACCCATGCTGCCGGGTATCCGTGCCATTGAAGCTGAAATGATTGAGTTGCGCCGCCAGCTTCATGCTTACCCGGAGCTCAGCCTTAAGGAGTTCAAAACCTCAGATCTGGTTGCTGCCAAGCTCGAGTCGTGGGGATTTGAGGTGCATCGTGGCTTTGGGGGGACTGGTGTTGTAGGGCGTTTGCAGCAGGGTTGTGGAAGTAAGGTCATTGGTATTCGGGCAGATATGGATGCGCTGCCGATTCAGGAGCAGACCGGATTGCCGTATGCGAGCCAGCATCCAGGCGCCATGCATGCCTGTGGTCATGACGGCCATACTGCAATGCTGCTGGCTGCCGCGCAGCACCTAGCCAACAGCCGGCAGTTCGACGGTACGCTGGTGGTCATCTTTCAGCCTGCCGAAGAAAGCGATGGGGGGGCGCAGAAAATGCTGGATGATGGTCTCCTGGAGCGATTTCCCTGTAATGCGTTGTTCGGTATGCACAACATGCCTGGGTTGCCAGTAGGGAAGTTGGGTTTTCGGGCCGGGCCGTTCATGGCCTCCACCGATACTGTTGAAATTCGAATTGATGGTACGGGCGGGCATGGCGGAATGCCACATAAAGCCATTGACCCCATACTTACTGGAGGGGCAATTGTCATGGCGCTGCAGAGTATTGTGTCGCGTAATACGGATCCTCTGGAGACGGCGGTGATCACTGTGGGCTCCTTTCATTCTGGTGAGGCGCCCAATGTCATTCCGGGGCATGCAGTACTCCAACTATGTGTTCGCGCCTTGAAGCCTAACGTTCGTGCCGACCTTCTCAAGCGGATTGTCCAGGTCGCCCAAGCTCAGGCGCTTAGCTTCGGCGCCAGTGTCAGTGTGGAGGTTGATAGGGAAGAATCATTGCCACCCTTGATCAATGATCCTCAGCTTACTGCGTTTGCCCGACAGGTCGCTGTTGATTGGTTGGGTGAAGAGGGGGTGATTCAAGACATGGCACCTATTGCTGCCAGTGAAGATTTTGCAGTGATGCTTGAGCATTGTCCTGGCAGCTATCTCTTTATCGGTAATGGTGATGGGGAGGGGGGGTGCATGGTGCATAACCCTGGGTACGACTTCAACGATGACTGCCTGGGGACGGGGGCTAGTTACTGGGTTCGGTTAGTTGAACAGTTTCTGGTTTGAGCTGGTTGAGATCAGGTGCAGTACTTACCCGATCCAGTACCATTTGTGAGTGAGAGACAGGAGCAGCACAGTCACCAGCGCAATGATTGCGGCACTGGTGAAAACCAGGGATTGCCTCCCCGGCAAGACCCCCATGAAAAAAGAAAGTAACTGTCCGGAAAAAATCTCAATTGAATGGTACGCAAGGTTACGTTCCATCTGAAGTACGTCACTCTGCTCAGGTCATGTGGTTGTCGGTCCAGGCCAGGAACGTTGAAGTGCTTCATTCAAAAAGCGGGTGAAGGCCTGCACCCGAGCGGTATGTCTCAGGTCCTGATGAGTGAGGACCCAAAGTCCCGTTTTGAGGGCGTCGAGTCCTACGAACGGGACCCGCTCTAGCCCGGGGGTTGAATCTCCCAAATAGCAGGGAAGTGCGGCTATTCCCAAGCCCCCCAGCGCTGCTTGCCTAAGGGTGACCAAAGAGTCGGCCTTGAAAACAATGGACGTTGCAGGAACGCTGGCACGCAGCCATTTTGCAATATCCATTTGACCAAGCGCGAGATCCGGGGCCAGCCATCGATTGAAATGCGCTGGATCAACGCTCCCATGACGCTCAGAAAATCCCCTGGCAGCGTAAACGGCAAACCCGACATCGGCGATTCGCCTACCGATCAATGCGTCGGGAGGACTGTCACTGGTTCGTATTGCTACATCTGCATGACGTTGGGCCAGATCGCTGATGAAATTCCCGGTGGTGACTTCAAGTGATATCTCGGGATGGAGTTCACTGAATCCTCCAAGTGCCCCCGGTAAAATGGATGCCATTAAGGTATCGCAGGTGGTAATGCGGAGTATGCCCTCCAATCGCAGATCCTTGCCTTCGAGTTTGCGGGACAGTTCGCTGACGGCGATATTCATGGTTTGTGCTGTCTGCAGTAATTCTTCTCCTGCGTCAGTCATTGTGTAGCCGGTCGAGAGGCGATCAAATAGTCGAAATGCATGAAGTTTTTCGAACGCATTGATACGCCGCAGCACGGTGGTGTGATTAAGATGAAGTGCGCGTCCGGCAGCGGCAAAAGACTTGTGTTCGGCAACGGCAAGTATCAGGCGCAGATCGTCCCAGTCCCAAGTGTGCATATATGCAGTCCGTAATAGCTAAATTGCAGATTGTAGGGTTGCTGATTACTCGCAACAATATATTCGGAAGGCAGCGCACTGTGCGCTGTCAGTGTTATTTTGGAAGTTGTATGGACGATTATAAAGGTGTCTCCTATGGTGTTTTATTCCTTCGCCTGACAGCTGGTATTGCGTTGCTGGCGCACTCTCTGTATTTAAAGGTTTTCGTTTTTACAATGTCAGGTACTTCAAGTTTTTTTGAGTCGATTGGCTTGCCGGGTATGTTGGCGTGGCTGGTTCTCGGAGTTGAGGTCACCACGGGTGCAATGCTGGTGCTGGGCTTTAAAACTCGGTATGCGGCCTTGGCGGCCATTCCTGTTTTGTTGGGTGCCACTTGGGCGCACTCGGGTAATGGGTGGCTGTTCAGCAGTACCGGCGGGGGCTGGGAGTACCCGGCATTCTGGACGGCGGTGCTGATTGCTATCGCGCTGTGTGGCGATGGTGCTTATGCCGTAACGCGGCAGCGTGCATCGGATAAAAATGCCGCCAGCAGAAAGACGGAACATACGTCCTGAAAAAACCATGACCGCTGCCCAGGCCGAAGCTCCGTTGCCAACTGAACTCTGGTGCGGTTTTTAGCCAACTGGCGGATCAGTGCAACTGCGCAATGAAAAGCCACCCTGGATGAGGTGGCTTTTCATCACATGCTACGGGCCTCTTGCTTTAGTCGACCAGTATTCGAATGTTTGAGGTGCCCCACATGGTGTAAACATCGGCGAGCAGTGCACCGTTATTGATGTCTTCCAATTCAGTCTGTGTAATCTCGGCATCGCCTTGTTTGCCATAGAGCGTTACGGTATCGCCGGGCTTGACGTTTTTTACGTCGGTCACATCTACCATAACTGTGTTCATCGAAATTTTTCCGACTGTGGGCACTTTCACGCCATTGATGACGACAAAAGACTTGTTGGTAAACACTCGGCGGTAGCCATCTGAGTAACCTACTGGGATGTTGGCGAGCCTGGAGTCTCGAGTCAGAGTGAGGGTGCGGTCATATCCCACCGTGTTTCCGGCAGGATAAGTGTTGACTGCAGCAACCTTGCTTTTGAGTGACATGACGCGTTTCAGCTCGGCGCGGCCGATCAAATCGCCGTAAAGTGCTCCGCCTACGCGCACCATGTCCAAGTGGGTTGCCGGGACGTCAAGCGTTGCGAACGAGTTGGCACAATGAACGGTGATTTCGTCACGGTTCAAGTGGGCCGTCTTGATGATCCAGTCCTGCTCCGACATGAACTTGTCATAGGCCTCCATGACGAAGGCCTTATCCTCGACGGCGAAGTGCGTCATGATCCCGGTGACCTTCAGTCCCTTCATTGAGGTGATTTCCAGTACGTCTTTTTTGCCCTGCTCGGTGGCAAGCTCCAAGCCATTCCTACTCATGGCGCCCGCATTGGTAACGAGATGAATTTTGATCGGCTTGCCATGGTGTTCTGCCAGCATGCTGATGGCTCGGGCTACCTGTGCATTGCCGATAAGCTCTTCAATGTCATAAGGCAATGCGCTGACGATTTCTCCCTCCGTGGCTTGCCGAACGCGAATAATTTTTCCTGTGTAGCCCTCTTTTCTGGCAATTCGCGCTTCTTCATTACTCGCAATGCCGATGCAATTAATGCCCGATTCCATGATCGTCGGAATCAATAATGCGATACCGTGGCCATAAGCATCTGCTTTCATCACGGCGCACAAGCTACTGCCTTTCGATAATCCGCTTTTTACGAATTCTATATTTTGCTTGAAAGCAGATTTACTGATCTCTAACCAGGCGTTTGTTTGGGCTATTGTTGCATTTACATCCTGCTTGAAGTTGTATTCCTGTAACAGCGGTGCAGCGACAGCCTGAGTGCCGAGTGTCAATAAGCCAACAGCAACAAAGTGAGAGGATATTATTTTCATTATTTCATCCTTTGAGTTATTTTTTGTAGCGGTAGTTGGTGTCGTGTTGTTCACTCAATGCTACACTGCCAATACACAGGTGCCAGTTGGCAAATAGCTTGTTGCATAGAGCGTTTTGCTCGTTATAGCAAGCTAACTGCTCGTGTGGGTTATTCTGAAGTTAGTATCTTTGCTGTTTCTGTCGGAAGGCTGGCGGGGCGGTATGGGAGCGGTTCGTGAGAAGGGAGTTGGTTTTCAATCAACGCCGATATAGACCCAGCCTGATTCCTCGCACCAATGCCTGTTCTAGATTAGTTCCGATTTTGAGATGGGTTAGTCTTGCGTCGGCACGTGGGTCAATTTGGCATCGGCGTCAACAGGCCGGAATCGATCTGAAGAAAGCGCTCGACGATGTCCGCGAAACTATGAGGACGCAGCACTAAAGACGCCGACTTATGAAGGCGGTAGGGATCCTGTCGCGGCGTACGCTGGAAAAAACATCATCGACTCGGCCGGTGAATGCTCATAAGTTGAGGACAACACCGCACCGAGCCGATCGGCCTAGCAGGTTCCAGGGACTCTTCTTCTCTTCGGCATAGTCGTAATGCAGGTAGTGACGTCTCACCTGGGAGCCAGCCAGCACATGGTTCTGACAGCGATCGATGACGTCCAGGCTTGTTGACGCCGATGCCGAATTGACCCACGTGCCGACGCAAGACTGACCTACCTCCAAAACGGAAAAAATCCAGCACAGGCAACGGTTCGCGAGGATTAGACTGTGTAAGTGACATCTCGGCAATGGGGTTAATTCGGCGTCGGCGCCAACAGCGGTAGGGATCCTGTCGCGGCGTACGCTGGAAAAAACATCATCGACTCGGCCGGTGAATGCTCACAAGTTGAGGACAACACCGTACCGAGCCGATCGCCTAGCAGGTTCCAGGCACTCTTCTTCTCTTCGGCATAATCGTGATGCAGGTAGTGGCGTCTCACCTGGGAGCCGGCCAGCACATGGTTCTGACAGCGGTCGATAACGTCCAGGCCGACCCCCGACGCCTGCATCATGGTCGCTGTCGTGCGGCGCAGGTCATGCGGCGTCCAGTCGCCGTTTTGGCCGTCGGCCAGGACCAGGGTGTCGTCGTGGCGCCGTCGTGAGAGGACCTTGCGGTTTTTGAACCGGGCCTGACGATCGCCGACCTGTTTACTCACCACTTTCACATCCACATGCCCATCATCCTGCTTGTTGGGGAAACACCACTGGGAATGTCCCGTCAGGGTCTTGAGTTCCTGAAAAAATGCAGGGCGAAAGGGGAGAGGAAGACATGGTGGTCCTGTTTTTTGCCGCGAGTGCCTTTGACATTTTCACAGGGAAGTAACCAGGTCTGCTGGTCCAGATCGACGTTCTTCCATTCGGCCTGCAGTAACTTGCCAATCCGGCACAAGGTGCCGAGGCTGATCCAGAGCGCGAGTTGGGTCTCCTTCTTCAGTGGTCGAATGCCCTCGTACTTTTGCCCGGCAGGGAGGGCCTCGTAGTCGCCAGGGGTTAGGGGGGAGATGTCAACCAGTTCAGTCGGATCACCCTCAACCAGTAACGCCCGCCAAGGTTGGCGCTTTCTGGCCCAGCTGAACATCTGAGTGAGGTCGGCGAAGAAGCTGATGGCTTGCCGGTGAGCGCCGCGGTTGACCACGGCCCGGATCAGCGCCCGAACATCGTGTTCGGACACATTGCTCACCGCTGTCTTGCCGAGTGCCGGAAAGAGATCCTTGGTAAAACGGCGCTGCAATTCAGCATTACCGTCTTTGCGCGCCACGCCATCCAACAGCCACGCCTTGGCCAGATCTTGGACGGTCAGCGTTTGCACCTTCGTTGTTTTTACTTGTCGGTGGAAACCGGTAGCAACGCTCAATACCTAGGCTACTCGCAGACTGAGGGTACACATAGAGGTAGAAAATTTTTTAACTCAAAAATTCCCTTTATTTTCAATAACAAAGAGAAAGGTTCGATTCCGACTCCGACCATATATATCAAGGGCTTGCGTGAGATACCTCATGCAGGCCCTTATTTCTTTGCTCCGCAAAAACCAGCCTCTGCTCCGCAACTCGTTGCCGCTGATCACTTCGTAGGCGTAACTTTCATCCCCTTACGCATCCGGTCGAGGGTGGTGATGTCGGTGGTTTCGCGGTCTTTCAGGGTGGTGTCAGTGGTGCCGGCGTTCGGGCCGCCGATGCCCATGCCGATCTTTTCGCCCATCTGTTCGGTCACGCCGTAGATGTTGATCGCGCTGAGGAATTGACTGGGTTCCTGCATGCGGGTTTCCAGGGTCTGGGTGACGCTTGGCGCGGTTGCGAATTTGGTGGCCACGTTCGGCACGCCGTGCAGCTTGGCCAACTGACCGAGGTAGGCGTTGAAGTGGGTGCGGGTATCGTTGCGCATGGTGTCGTCCTTCGGTATTCGGGGCTGTGGGTGGGCCGGCTGTCAGCAGTCGGTCATGACCTGGTTGTCGCCACCGGTGACCGGAGGGCGCTTCGTTTGGTTGTGGTCCTGGGTGGTGGAGAGCCTGTTTTTCAGCTCTTTCAGGTCGGTGCTGACCTGTTCGATTTGCGTCTTTAGCCCAGCGGAAAACTTCTTCCCGGCAGCCAGTTGTTCGGGCAGGTCTTTGACGTGCTCGGCGACGGTTTCGACGGCTTGGCTGATCTGGGTGAATTCGTTGTCGTCCTTGGCTTGTTTGCCCTTGAGCAGGGTTTGCACCTTGCTGAACAGTTGGGCGCCGAGGCTGGGCTTGTCTTCGATTGCCTCGAATGTCAGCACGGTCTCCAGTGCCTCAGTGAACATCGAGGTCGCGGAGTAGTGGCGATCCTTGAACGGGCTGGCGTCAGGTTTCTGGGCTGAGAACGACAGCACGTCGGTGCCGAGGCTGGCCGGGGAATCGGTGATGCCAAGGCCGACGATGTAGGCCTCGCCGGTGTCGGCGAAGCTGTCGTCAATTTCAATCGAGGTGTAGACCTTCTGCTTGGCCTTGTTCAGGGCGATCAGTTCGGCGGCCGGCTCGACCTGGGCGAACAGGGCCAGTTTCTTCTGGCCACCGATGCCCACTTCTTCGGTCTTCACCGCCAGCACGTCGCCATAGGCCTTGACCGGGCCATCGGGTAGCACGCTGCGGTAGTGCTCCAGCCAGATGCGGGCGCCGTAGGTGGACGGGTTGAAGTTCGTCGTGGCCTGTTCCAGCCAGTTGCGCTTGATGGTGCGCCTGTCCGAGGTTGCGCCCTCGACAGCGACGCGGAACCAGTTGCTGCGAAACTTCTTCATGCCGGGAATCCTCATTGCGTGGGGCGCCTGCTGGTGGGTGAGCAGTGCGTTGCGATGAGGGCATGGTCGTGACGCGCGCGAGTGGCGGCAACGAGGTGGGACTGTAGGGAAGGGCGGTACAAAGGGCTGCGCTATTGAGTCGCGAGCGCGGGCGGCAGCATCGCGGCCATGACTATGACCGAATTGCTGCCCATCGATCCCCGCCGCCAATCCAAGTTTCTGTACTGGATGGGGTGGCGCGTCTGCGAGATTGCCGAGGCTACGGGCGAAAAGGAAAACAAATGGCTGTACGGGACAGATCACATATCCATTAGGTAGGCGGTCAACTATGACGGCATTGAGATCCAGAAGCTCTCTCTACCAGGGCTTTATCGGGAGGCGCCAGATACAGCCCGATGACGTCCCAGAATTTCTCTTCGAAGTTCGGGTCGTCGGACAGCTTGAAGGTGCGTGTCAGGTGCGGTTTTATATCGTTGGCGGCCCATATCCGCTGGACGCTGGCCGGTGAAATGCCGGCGACTCGAGCCATGCTTCGACAGCTCCAAGTACGTACCGAATAGCGGCTACAGGCCTCTTGGTTGCGGCGCAGCGCCCGGCTTACCGTCGAGGGCGCTCGGTTGATCAAGCAGGTGATCCTTCGCTGACTAAAGCCTTGGGCTTGGCCGAGCTGGATGGCGACGCGTTCTTCAACGCTGAGTTTGCCTTAGGTCATAGTCGAATATAGCCCGCCAGCGTACCGGAATTAACCGCCTTGTATGTCAGTGCTACGCACTCACGCGCCAGGTATAATGAAAAAACTTGCATTGTCTTCGCCGTTTCCGCAGAGTTGAGGTAATCCTGAAGGATAATGAGCTCATGACATGGATAGTCAATTCAAATACTCTGATTTCGTCCCGGCCGACGAGAGTCATTCAAGCGTCTGTTTACAATCCGAACTTGAAAACCTGTTGGGGGACCTTCAGGGATTAAGCTATGCCTACTTTGCTGTTCCTCGAAATCGTGAAACGGCTCCTCTTATTATCTCAGATTATCCATCGCCCTGGCTGAAAGCCTATAAGGGAGCCAACTATCATTTGATCGATCCGATCATTCATCACGGTCTTAAAAGTTGCGCGCCATTTTCTTGGAGTGATGCGCTCCAGGCTGTTTCCTGTGACAAGAGTCGGGAGTTGTTTCGACGTTCCAGCCAATACCGGATCTGCTCCGGCGCCACCTTTATCCTGCATGACCCCTGTGGAGTGTTCAGTTCGTTGAGTCTTTGCAACGGCGGGCAGCAAGCCGACTTCGATCGCCGCATGGCCGACCAGCAGGGGCAGATACAGATGGCACTGATCCGCTTTCATAGCCGACTGTTGAGCCTGCGGACGGTGGATGAACTGTTTTCCAAACTTCAGAGTGGGCCACTTTCGGGCAAGGAGATGGGGGTGCTCAAGTGGGTGATGATGGGCAAGTCCTACCGGGAAATCGCGCTGATCTGCGCGATTTCCGAGCGTACGGTCAAATTTCACATGTCCAACATTTCCGGAAAACTGCAGGTCTGCAATGCCAAGCAGGCGGTTTATGAGGCTCGACGCCTAGGCATCCTCTGATTCAGGCGCTGATCCGCTTGGGCTAACCGAGCGGTGTGTCGCGGATGTACAGACGATGCGGCCACTGGCTTGCCTGCGTGGATGACAAGGGTTGCTTGCGCGCAATACTGGACATCAGCCGCTGACGATTGAACTCGGTTACCGGCATGTTCAGCAGCAGCACCTTTTCCCCCGGAGAGGCTTCGCCGGTATCCAGCACTTCGTAGTGCCAGCCGGCGTTGCGTACGACCCGTCCCATGGCATTGCTAACCACGGTGATGATCGATTCCAGGCCACTGCCTGCGGCATAGTTGTGCATGCAAAAGAGCAGCATTTCGGTCAGCGGTGCCTGGGCCAGGCCGTATTGGCGTGATCGGATCTTGTCGACGAAGAAGCGACTGGACTCGGCCATCAGCGCGTGCTTGGGCGGCTCGCAGCGGAAAAAGTCACGGAACGGCCCTTCGACCATATAGGGATCCAGAGTGCTGATCAGGCGCAGGCCGGCCAAGGGGACACCCTCCCAGGTACCGATCAGGTAGGTCGTCCGCTCGCTGTCGTATTCATCGAACTCGATGCCGTTGTTTATATTGACCTTCCAACTTAAACGATCAGCGAATACTTCCTTGCGCAGGCGATACAAGTCGGCGACCCAGGCGTGGGGTGTCGCACTATAGTCAAGCGCGTGGAACTCGATAGCTTTCATGTTATTAACGTTCTTCCATGGGAACTGGTACTTAAGTACTAAGTGGTGCGGCTCGTACAGGTCGCGGGGAATGAACTTCCGGGTACGAAAAATCAATCGCGCGACCATTGTTAGTTTAACAATGTCCGCCCAGCGGCAACCTGTACTTAGGTGCAGTTGCAGGTTGCATAGTTTGATTTTCATCGCGCTATCTGCACCTAGATACAGTTGTTCTCTCTGGGTAACTACGGCAACTTATGCCGGGCAGTGGTTAAGCCCCCTATGACGCCGCAGCGCTGAACTTTTCAATGCTGGACGAATGTTCCAACCAAGGCGTCATGGTTTGTACTTGCGAGTGCTCCACTTGCCTATATCGCCGAACATGCCAATGACAGTCTGAGCGTCTGGATCAGGCTTATTCACGCTGTGCGGCATTCCAGTCAAGACATCGAAACAGGGAAGATCATGGAAAAGTCCGCTTCTTCAGAACCGCGCCGGGTCGTTGTAACCGGTTATGGCGCCATCTGCTCGCTCGGCGAGAATGTCGACGCCATCTGGGACGCAATGATGGATTACCAGGTCGGTTACCGTCAGCACAGGTTCGACGATCCGAGCATCCATGCGCGTTACTTTGGCTTTATCGATGACTTCGGTCGTGAAGCGATGCGTCCGTTTTCGAAGAAAATCTCCAAGATGTTGCCGTTGTTCGCCAAATACAGCCTGGTGGCCACCCACGAGGCGATCCGCATGGCGTTCGGTGATACGCCCCTGGATGAGATCGTCTCGCCCTTTGATCGCGGCGTGATCCTGGGCACCGGTTGGGGTGGGCTCGACACCGCCAACTGCAATAACAACGAATACCGTAAGCACGGCATCTCCACTTCCTTCGCCACCGTCATGTCGATGTGCAATGCCGCGACCGCCGGTATCACCATGAACTGGAACATGCGTGGTATCCAGAACAGCCCGGTTGCAGCCTGCGCCACGGGCACCATCGCCATTGGTGAGGCTTACGAGGCGATTCGCAGCGGCCGCGCCAAGGTGATGATCGCTGGTGGCAGTGAGTCCTTGAAAGAGCAGTTCAACGTCTGGTCGGTGGATGTCATCCAGGCCCTGAGCAAAGAGCAGGAAAACACGCGTCTGGCCTGCTGCCCGTTCAGCAAGGGACGCAGCGGCTTCGTGCTCTCCGAGGGCGCGGCTGTGCTATGCCTGGAGGACTATGAGTCGGCCCGGGCACGGGGCGTGAAGATTCTCGGCGAGATCACCGGCTACGCTAACTATTCGGACGCCTACGACATGACAGCCCCGGCCGAAGACATGCAGGCCCGGGTACGGGTGATCAATGACGTCTGCAAGCAGGCAGGCGTGCAGGCTTCGCAGATCGACTACGTCAACCTGCACGGCACCTCGACACCGCTCAACGATGTCAACGAAACCCGCTCGATCAAGCTGGCCCTGGGGGACGCCGCATACGGCATTCCGATGTCCAGCACCAAGTCCTACACCGGCCACCTGATCGGTGCCGCCGGTTCCATGGAGGCGGTCTTCTGCCTCAAGGCCATGGCCCGTGGCACCATCCCGGCGACTATCCACATGGATGAGGCCGATCCTGACTGCGACCTCAACTACGTGCCCAACGAGCATCTGCATGGGCAGACCCTGAATAACGTGCTGAACCTGAGCTTCGGCTTCGGTGGTGCCAACGCCGGCATCATGCTGCGCAAGGTGGTCTGATCATGCAGTTGCAATTCGGAGCCGAGCAGATCGAGGCCTGGGCCGGCCTCTCCGGTGATCGCAACCCGATCCACTTCGACCGTGAGGCGGCGCGCCGCATGGACGCAGCCGATGTGGTGGTGCATGGCATGCTCGCGCTACTGCCGGTCAAGCATCGCATGGGGCGCGTCAATCAGGTGCTGCCCCAGGACTGGATGCAGTTCAAGGCGCTGCTCAAGGCTCCGGTGCTGCGCGACAGCCCGGTAGCCCTGTCGACCCGCGAGCGCAGCGACAGCACGGGGTTCAAGTTGCACTCGAGCGGCGGCGACAGTGAACACATGATCGGCCATGTACGTATCGTCGAAGCGCCGGTCTGGTTATCCACAACCCCGGGCTTCCTGCTGGCACGCGAGGAGGTCGCGGCCTGGCTCGCACAGTTTCGTGATGACCTGGGCCGGGGGGTCGATGATTGGGTCGCGCTCGATGCACTGATCTTTTCCCACTTCATTCGTAACCATCTGGGAGTGATCTTCGATTGCCTGTCCCCGCAGTTCCGTCAACGACAGCGGCCGGACCGGCTTGAGGATCTGTCAGATCACCTGGTGGTGCAGACCAGCCACCAGATCACCTTCTGCACGTCGCTGCGCTCGCTGGGCAAGTTGCAGACCGATATTCGCTGTGAGATCGACAACATCCACCTGATTGAAAGCCCTGGCAAGGCCGTGGGCACCCTCGATCTTGGGGTGCATGTCAGCGATCGCCACGTGATGACCATCACTCTCGGGCTGATGGCAAAGACACTTTCAACCCACCAAGGAGCTGTGCAATGACCACTGTAGAGAAAGTATTTGCTGTTGTTCGCGACCTCATTCTGGAACTCAAGGATGTCGACGAAAACGATGTGACCCTCGATACCAACATCGAATCGATGGCGTTCGATAGCCTGGACTTCGTCGAGATGCAGCTAGTGGTGCAGAAGAAGATCGGCGTGGCGCTGGATCCCGATTCGTTCGCCAGCCGCAAGATTTCCACGCTGCGCCAGCTGTGCGAGTTCGTGGTCGAGTTCAAGGAATCGGCCGCCGTCCCTGCCTGACTGGCAGGTCTACCGTTACGGATAGGAGCAAGGGAATGTCCACGCAGACCAATAGTGTGCTCACCATTTCAGAAGCAAGGGAATCGAAGGTCCGCAAGCTGAGCGAGGTCTCGCACCACAAGACCATGGACCACGCGACCGTATTGCCCTGGGACCAGGAGGTCGATCGCAGCCTGTACCCGAAGGACCCCGATCATCTGTGGATCAACGGCACTCGTTTCTGTGAAGGCCTGAGCGAGGCACAGAAGCTGGAACTGGCCTGGCTGGAAACCGGCCGTGACATCTCCATGTTCATCTGGCTGGAGCAGACTATTCCGCCGCTGTACATGGGTTATGTCACCCAATTCCACGATCGCATCTCCCAGGACCTGCAGGAGTACCTGATGATCTTCTCCAAGGAGGAGATCGTTCACACCCTGACCTTCAAGCGCTTCATGGGCAAGGCCGGCCTGCAATTGTGGAACCCGCCGGTGGGTCTCTACGAATTGCTGACCCAGACACTGCCGAAAATGGAGCCCGCGGTAGGCGTGCTGTTCACTCTGCTGATCGAGTGGGTCGCGGAAATGGGTGCGATGCACACGTCCCAGGGCCCAGGCATCGAACCTATGACCCGTACCATGTTCCGTGAGCATCATCATGACGAGGCCCGGCACATCGCCTTCGGTCGCTGGATCAGCGAGTCGTTCTTTGAAACGGCCAGCCTGGAGTCTATCGCCCAGGTGAAGGCCATGAGTCGCAGAATCATTCCGGCGTTGATCGACATGTTCACCTATAACCCGGAAATCGCCCGGCACACCTCGTTCGAGTTTCCGATCGCGGTGGATGACAAGGCGAAGATCGAGGAGGTCTGGCGCTCGGCCCACAACGCCCGGCTCAATGCCATGCGCTTTGCCGAGATCTACGCCTGGGTCGACAAGTTGGGGCTGCGCCAATGAGCCAGCCGTCCTGGGACGCGATCTTCGTCGGTGCCGGGATCACCAGCCTGGCCTGTGCGGCCATGCTGGTCAAACGTGACCCCGGGGTGCGCTTGCTGGTAGTCGACAAGCATATTGTTGTCGGCGGGTATGCCTCCACGTTCAGTCGGCCGAAACAGGACGCGGTGTTCGACTGCAGTCTGCATAAGCTCAGTGGCATGGCCGAGGGCGGCAACCTGATCCGTATCCTGCGTAATCTGGAGCTGGAAGAGACACTGGACCTGGTCTATCCCCAGGACTACTTCTGCGCCTACCAGGACGGCATGGCGCTGCCGCTGGCCAATGACGCGGACGGTGTGCAACAGCTGTTGGTCGAGCGTTTTCCCCATCAGGCCGAGGCCATCGCGACCTTCTTCGAGCACGTTCGAACTTACGGGCGCAACGGCTACTACCAGTTCCAGATGCTGGACGGCACCTTTGAGCCGGACATGGCCCAGTTGCGTTTCGCGCATCGCAACCTGAAGCACAAGACCGTGCGTCAGGCGCTGCACGAGCTGTTCGACGATCCGTACCTGATCGAGATCCTGGCGGCACCGGGAATCTACGTCGGTGGCTACTCGGAAGACCTGGGCTACCTGTACTACCTGCATGTGGTGTACGCCACGCTCAACCGTGGCAACGCCTATGTCATGGGCTCCTCCCAGCACCTGTCCAATCTACTGGCGCAGCGGATTGAACAGGCCGGTGGGCAGATCCTGCTCAGCACAGGTGTCGATGGGGTGCTCACCGATGGGCAAGGCAATGCCACGGGCGTCAGCACCAATCGTGGCGTATTCCATTCTTCGCGGGTGTACATCAACGCTTCACCGCACTACGCGGTGCAGTCACTGTTCGCGGCGGATGTGGAGCTGGCGGCCACTCGGGAGAAACTCACCGCGCTGAAACCGGCACGCTCGACCACCACGGTGTACCTGGTGACCGACCTGCCACCGGCGCAACTTGGCCTGCTGCATAGCGAATCGATGCTGTTCGCCGGTGATCCGGCGGCAGGCGCCGAGCTGCGCATGGCCGCCGAACGCAGCGGTTATGAGGCGGCGCTCAGTGAGCGGGCATTCTGGGAGATGTCGCCGATCGAGGTCACCAACTATCACGCCCTGGACCCGGCTGGGGGCCTGGTGGTGTGTATCAACGTGCTCGACTCGATCGCCCATTGGCCGCAGCGCCGCACAGCGCAATACCGCGCCAAGAAACAACGGGCCAGCGACACCCTGGTGGAGCGTCTGTTGAGCCAGGTGCCGGGGCTGCGCGGACATGTGCTGCATACCGAGGTTGCCACGCCCCACACCTATGTGCGCTTCACCAACAACACCGACGGTTCGGGTTATGGGGCGATGGTGGGTACCGATCTCAGCGGCCATGTATTCCATCACGGCTTCCCGGTGCAGGGCGTGCAGTTCCTCAGCGCCTGGGTGGCGGGTCCCAGTTACGAAGCGGCATTCGGTTATGCCGAGATGAAGGCCAGACAATGGAAGCGAGCATGAGCAAAAACGAGCAATCGACCGGTTGGCTGGGTGTCGCCATTTCCAAGCTGTTCATCCGGACAATGTTCCGCCAGGTACAAGGCTGGAAGCGCGACGTGCCAAGTCGTGCGGCAGGCTTTGTCGAAGTCGCACGCGACGGCAGCCGGCTCGAGGGGGCGTCCCTGCGCACCACCGCCATGCACCCTCGGGGCGTGGTGCTCTTGTGCCATCCGTTCCTCAAGTACGGCATGCATTACTTTTTCGAGAACAAACTGGATCAGGCGTTTCTCGACCAGGGTTATCACGTGGTCGCCTTCAACTTCAAAGGCTTCGGCCGCAGCACCATCGGCGGCCACGCGTTTGCCGACGATGTGCTGGCGATTGCCCGGCGAGTGATCCGGGACAACCCCGGCCTGCCCATCCACCTGGTGGGCTGTTCGTTTGGCGGCTATCACCTGTCCCATGCCCTGGCGCGCGATACCACGCCCTTTACCTCGGCGGTGCTGGACAGTGTGCCGGTTTCGGTGCGCAGCTACTTCACCCGCGGACCGCTGCGACTCGCTATGCGCTGGATCAGCGGCAGCCGTCTGGCGGTCCCCACGGGGACCTGTGCCATTGATCACTCGTTGCAGGGCGTGCGCGATCTACCGATCGCCTATTTCTACGGGCTCAACGACCGCTTTATCCCGGCTGCCAGCGTGGCGGGGCTCAGCCTGGATTGCGAGGCGCTACATATGGTCGGTTTCGAGGGCTGTCGTCACTTGGAAAACCACAAGAAGCATCGGGACCGCTACTTCGAGGAAATCTTCGATTTCTTCAATCGTGCAGAAGCTCAAACACCTGTCGTGCCCGCGTAACAACGGCAAGGACCATCAGGCTAAAGGATGTAGATCATGGATGTTCAGCAGTCTTCAAACGGCAAATGGGTGCTGGTCAGTGGCGGCAGTCGTGGCATTGGACGCGCACTGGTCTCGGCCCTGGCACGGGAAGGGTATCAGGTCGCTTTCACCTACCAGTCCTCGGCCGACGCGGCTTTGCAACTGGAGCGGGAAGTGGCGGCCAGCGGTGGCTGGGCCCATGGGCATGCCTGTGACGGGCGGGACCACGGTTCGGTCGAGGCAGTGTGTGCACAGTTGGTGGAGACCCTCGGCGAGCCCTATGGCTTGATCAACAACATGGGGGTGACCGGCGATCAGCTGTTGCTGAAGTTCGATATCGAGCGTTACCGCGATGTGGTCGCGACCAACCTCGATTCGGCGGTGTATTTCAGTAAATGCCTGGCGCCGGCGATGGCCGCCGAGCGTCGCGGCAAGATCTTGCACATGTCCTCCGTCAGTGGGTTCAAGGGTAACAAGGGGCAGTTGAGTTATTCAGCGACCAAGGCGGCGATGATCGGCATTACCAAGACCATGGCCCTGGAATTGGCGCGGTTCAAGATCAACGTCAACGCCATCGCCCCAGGTTTCATTGCCACGGAGATGGTCGAGCAGATCGCCGACCCGGTGCGCAAGTCGATCACCGACACCATCCCCCTCAGGCGCTTCGGTGAAGTGCGTGAAGTGGCGGCCTTGGCCAGCTTTCTGCTGTCGACCCAGGCCGACTACATCACCGGTCAGACATTCGTAATCGACGGCGGCCTGACGGTCTGATTTAGCTGTCTGGATCAGGCCGCAGAGCCTGGAGATGTAATGAGTCAAGAATACGATACCGTTTTCGTCGGCGCGGGCCTTGGCGCGCTGGCGAGTGCCAGCCTTATGGCGCAGCGAGGCCAGAAGGTACTGGTGGTGGAAAAGCACAATGTACCCGGCGGTTATGCCAGCAATTTTCGGCGCAAGGATTTCAACTTCGATGTTTCGCTGCATTCGTTCGACGGCGTGGTACGTGGCGCCGAGTCGTTCAATGTCATCGAGGCCTGTGGCGTGGCGGACAAAGTCGAGTTTCTTCATCACCCGACCCTGTATCGCTATCGCTCTCAGGACATCGACATAACGGTTGGACACCGAGACCTGGAAGGTTACAAACGCGAGTTGTTCCGTTTCTTTCCCGAGGAAGTCGACAACATCAATCGCCTGTTTGCCGAGTCTCAGCGCAACTACAAGGACTTGTGCGGCTTTCTGTATTCGCGCAAACCTTTCTGGATGAGGTTGGTGGCGACGCCCATGATCTATCCGCGGGTGCTCAAGTATGGCCATGAAACGGTGGATCACTACTTCTCGCGTTTCACCTCCAACGAACGCTTGAAGGAAGTGCTGTCGGCGCAATGGAGCTACTACGGTCTACCGGCCAAGGACCTGGCGTTCGGGTACTTTTCCTATCCCTTTATCGACTATCTGGAGAACGGCGGCTATTCGATCAAGGGCGGCTCCCAGGCATTGTCCAATGCCCTGGTCGAAGTGATCGAGCAACATGGCGGCCGGGTCGAGCTGGAGTCAGCGGTCAACCAGATCGTGATTGAACGCGGGCGAATCGGCGGCGTGGTAACGCGCAAGTCGGGCAGGGTCAAGGCGCGCAATGTTGTGGCCAATATTTCGCCCCATGCGGTCGTGGCACTGGCTGGCGAGCAGCACTTCGACGCCAGGTACCGCTCGCGACTGCGCCGGCTCAAGTTGTCGGTGTCCGGGTTTCAAGTCTACCTGGGGCTCGATTGCCCGCTGAGCGAGTTGGGAGTGGGCCCCGAGGAGTACATCCACTTCTTCGCCCCGCAGAAAACCCAGCGCGAACAGTTCGAGCATATCCAGGGCGGGGAGCTGCATGGCGACAACACCAGTTGGTCGATCAACTACTTCTCCAACGTCGATGCTTCGATGGTACCGGCCGGAAAGTCCAGCCTGGGCCTGTTCACGCTGACGGGCGCCAGCGAGTGGCACTCGCTGGGCAAGCTCGACTACAGGCGCAAGAAGCTTGAACTCACCGAGCTGCTGATCGCCAACGCCGAACGAGTCATTCCAGGCCTGAGTCGGCACATAGAGGTCTGCGAGAGCGGCTCGCCACGCACCATGACCAAGTTCACCCATAACCCGGAGGGCGCGATCTACGGCTTCGAGCAGAACACCCGACAATCCGGCCTGTTCAACCGTTTCCCGCAGAAATACCCGGTCAAGGGGCTGTACCAGGTCGGGGCCTGGACATTCCCGGGCGCAGGTTTCATCGGGACGATGTTGTCGGCGCGTTTGTTGGTCGACCGCTACTTCTGAGTGGCGACTTCCCCGTCAAACCAGATTTTTACGAGACGCACCATGACCTACGTAGTGACTGACAACTGCATTCAATGCCGCCACACCAGCTGCGTCGATATCTGCCCCGCGGATGCTTTCCACCTGGGGCCCAACTTTATCGCCATCAACCCTCAGGAGTGCGTCGACTGTGGCCTGTGTCTGCCCGAGTGTCCGGAGGAAGCGATTCAGCCGGAGAACCAGCTCGATGACAGCAACCGGCATTTCATCGAACTCAACGCCGAGCTGGTCAAGCACTGGCCGGTGATCCTGCAGCAGATTCCGCCATTGGCGAACCATGAACACTGGAGCCGCAAGCCGAACAAGCTGCCCCACCTGATACGTGAGGCCGAGGCGGTCGATCCGACCCGCGACCACCACCTGGCCCATGCCTGATGCGCGACTGGAACCTTATCCATGCAAAGTTTTGATCGATTCAAGACCCTCGAAAGCGACACCTTTGACGTGATCGTAGTTGGCGCCGGCATCGGTGGCCTGACGGCTGCCGCGACCCTGGCCAATCGCGGCAAGCAGGTACTGGTGCTCGACATGCACTATGAAATGGGCGGCTGTGCCACGGTGTTCCACCGCAAGGGCAAGGACTATGAGTTCGACGTCGGCCTGCACTACATCGGTGACTGTGGCAAGCACGGTCTGATTCCGCGGATTTTGCGGGGTGCAGGTATCAATGATGGTGAAATCAAATTTATCGAACAGGACCCGGAGGGGTTCGAAACCCTGTGTTTTCCCGACTTCCAGTTCGCGGTTCCCCGTGGCTATGAACGCTTTCGCGAGAAGCTGCTGGAGGCATTTCCCAAGGAACGAGCGGGAATCAACCGCTACTTCAAGATGCTGCAGCAGGTCTGGGATTTCATGGGCATCCACTCGCGGCCGCTGACCGCGCTGTGGGTGCTGCCACGCTCTTGGATGCTGATGCGGCATGCCAAATCGACGGTGGCGCAGTTCCTCGACACCTGTACGCAGAATCAACGCCTTCGGGCCATCCTGACCGGGCAGCTGGGGGTCTATCACCAGCCGCCGAGCCGCGCGACCATGGCTGGCCATGCCGCGGTGGTCAACCACTTCCTGCAGGGTTCCTATTACCCCTCGGGTGGCGGCCAGATGTTCTCCGACAAGTTGGGCGAGGTGGTCGAGCGAAAGGGCGGCAAGATCCTCCTGCGATCCAAGGTCGAACGTATCCTGATCGAGAACGGTCGTGCCGTGGGCGTCGAGTTCAGCAACAAGCACTTGGGCAAGCGGGTGGTCAAGGCGGACGCGGTGATCTGCAACGCCGATATCAAGCAGGCCCTGCTTGGCCTGATTGGCCGTGAACACCTCAAGCCACAGACCGTGCGTCGTGCCGAACAGTTCGAGATGTCACCGGCCATGGGCGTGGTCTATCTCGGCATCGACATGGACCTCAAGGCCATGGGCCTGAAGAACACCAACTACCGCATCTACCCTGGCTGCGATTATGAGAAGGCCTACCGCGAGGTGTTCGCCGGAGAGTTTCCCGAGGAGCCCCATCTGTTCATCGGTAACGCAACGATGAAAGACCCGGATAACCCGGCCATCGCCCCGCCAGGCATCTATAACCTGCAGCTTATGTCGGCGGTGCCTTCCACCCCGCAAAGCTGGGGCGTGACCCAGGCCGAACTGACGGATGGTAGCTACCGGACCAACCCTGTGTACCTGGAGAAGAAAGAGTGGTACGCCCGCCAGCTGATTGCCCTGGCTGAACGGGTGATTCCGGGAATGTCGGACCACATCGTGTATCAGGAAGTCTCGACCCCTTTTTCAGTGACGCGCTTTATCGGCTCCGAAGGGGGCACGTCCTACGGTCTGGCCTTTACCCCGGAGTACTTCCTGCACAACAGGCCAGGGGCCAAGACTGAAATCCGCAACCTGTACCTGTGCGGCGCATCGACCCGTACCGGGCATGGTATTTTTGGCGCCATGACTGGCGGGGTGGAAGCGGCCGCTGCGGTCTGCGGTCGTCAAGTGCGCTACCAGGTGATGGACGTCGGCACCCGCGCCGAAGCGGCAACCAGCTGAGTACGTGGTCAAGGCGGGCCCTGCCGACGCGCCACGACGTCTATGGGGCTCACCGTGGCGCTTTTTGCATCAAGGAGCGATGGAATGGCAAACGAATACAACATGGCGCTGGTGATCGGCGCCGGGCTCAGCCTGCTGGCGGCCCTGATGCATGTCGGGGTGATCATGGGAGGGCCTTCCTGGTATCGCTTGTTTGGCGCTGGCGACCGCTTTGTGCGTGCAGCCCAGGCCGGTCGCTGGTTTCCCGCGGTGGTCACGACGGGGATTGCCCTGGTGCTCGCCGCATGGGCGGCGTATGCACTGTCCGGTGCCGGGGTGATCGATCCCTTGCCCCTGCTGCGCCCGGCATTGTGCGCGATCACCCTGGTCTACCTGCTGCGCGGCCTGTTGGGACCGTTCACGCTGGCAGGCACTGGGCGTAGTATTCGCTTCATCGTGATCAGCTCGGCGGTCTGCCTGGTCTATGGGCTGGTGCATCTGTTCGGCCTGGTGCAAGTGTGGGATTCCCTTGCCTAGTGTCCTGTCTCAGAAATGAATTTCTAGCCTTAGCCATGTTTCTGTGGTCAGTCAGTGCTTGGAGTGATCACATGAACTCTCAGGACATCGTGCTCAGTTAGGACGAACAAATTGAACTGAGTCGACGCATAAGGTCGGCCACGATCAGTCAGCGCGACGGTCGTCGGGCGCGGGTGATTTTACTGGCGGCTCAAGGCCGTTCGCGCAACGAGATTGCCCAGTTGACCGGTCTCTCCGTTGTGTCAGTCACGCGCTGGTGCACGCGTTTTCAAGAGCTGCGTCTGCAAGGCCTGGTGGATCTGCCCGGACGAGGTCGCAAGCCATCCTTGCCGGCTGAAGCGTTGAAACGAACCCTTGAGCAAGTCACTCAGCCGCGTATCGGTCAGCCTCGCTGGAGCTGTCGAAGCATGGCTCGAGTCGCCGGCATTTCACCGGCCAGCGTCCAGCGGATATGGGCCGCCAACGACATAAAACCGCACCTGACACGCACCTTCAAGCTGTCCGACGACCCGAACTTCGAAGAGAAATTCTGGGACGTCATCGGGCTGTATCTGGCGCCTCCCGATAAAGCCCTGGTGCTCTGGTGCTCTGTTGCGATGAGAAGAGCCAGGTTCAAGCCTTGCAGCGCACGCAACCCGGATTGCCGGTGGGTATCGGTCATATCCGTACACAAACCCATGACTATGTTCGTCACGGCACGCTCACACTGTTTGCGGCGATGGATTATCTACAAGGCCGACTGATCAGCAGCATTGAAACTCAACACCGACATCAGGGGTGGTTGGCCTTCCTGAAAAAGATCAACCGGGAAACACCCAAGGGCCTGTAACTGCACTTGATCGTGGACAATTACGCCACGTACAAGCATCCGGTGGTCAAGGAATGGCTCAAGCGACATCCGCGATTTCACATGCACTTCACCCCGACCTCCAGTTCATGGATGAACCTGGTTGAACGCTTCTTCCGAGATATCACCGTTTTCTTGCGTGACGGCAGCTTCAGCTCGACACGTGAGTTGGCCAGCTCCATTACCACGTTTTTAGCGTTACACAATGCTCAGCCAAGCCGATACGTCTGGAGTGCAAAAGGTGAAGACATCTTGCGCAAGATCCAGCATGCACGAGAGGCGATGACATCACAGTCTAAAGAAAACGTTTTTTCTGAGACGGCACACTAGAACTCTGTCTGAACGCATTGATCATCTGTTGAGCGTCCGGGGTTTTGTTTGTCACGATGCGGCAACCTTCCCCTTGGGCGTCCAGGGCCTGGGCAATTTGTTGAGCATGTTCGATGTCGCTGGCTACAACCAAGCCCGCAGCATCCGGCTTGAACTGGCGAAGCTCACTCAACTTGCTACAACCCAGATCGAGCAGTTGAGCGATCACCTCGTCATGCCGAAGCAGTTCTTCGTAAGTGATCGGTGATTTCTCCAAGAGATTTCATCTTTTTAAGGACGATGACCTAACCTAAATCAGCTCCAGCCCACACCTTGGATGATGGCTGGCTCCTACAGTTTCCCGGGATTGCGTGAAGAACCTTATTTTTTTTGAGGGTGCTGGATGAAGCAAAGACAAGTTTTGCTGTTGGCTTTGTTGTTTATGTTTTTGACCGGTTGCACGACTATGCCACCCAAAGATCAGAGCAATCTCTGCAGTATTTACCGTGAGTATCCCGATTGGTACGAGGATTCGCTGCAAATGCAGAGTGAATATGGGACGCCTCTGCATGTGGCCATGGCGATCATGAAGCAGGAAAGCAGCTATGTGGCAGATGCATTGCCGCCTCGTGACTATTTGCTTTGGGTGATCCCTTGGGGGCGAGTCAGCTCGGCTTACGGTTATGCGCAGGCTCAAGATCCGGTGTGGGGCGAGTACAGGGGCGATACTGGCAACGGTGGTTCGCGTGACAGCTTCGACGACGCGATCATGTTTATCGGTTGGTACACCACTGGCACCCAGCGTCAGCTGGGGATCTCCAAATGGGACACCTACAATCAGTACCTGGCTTACCATGAGGGGCGTGGGGGCTATAGCCGCAATACTTATCGCAGTAAACCCTGGCTGATGCAGGTTGCCCAGAAAGTACAAAAACAGTCGGAGATTTACAGCGCCCAACTCAAGCAGTGCCGCCAGGAGTTGGAAGACGAGCGTAGTGGGTGGTTTTAAAGCGGCAAAGCCATCGATTCCGTTGCCCGGTATTATCTGAAACCAAGGGTTTGCGAGCGAATGCTGCGCAAACCCTTGTTTGTTTCTGCTTCATTACATCGGTCTTGGTCGTGATTGTCTGATGCTTTTCAGGACGCCGGGTCTGTCTTGCGGCGATCGCTGCCGGTCGGGTTGCCGGTATCGATCAGCCTTCTTTCCAGCAGTACGTTTTCCAAAGCCTGGCGGTCTGACGGGTTCATTTGATGTTCTCGCTCCTTGAGTTCCAACAGGATCGGGCTGGACCATTGGCGATAGGTTTGCTCAGCACTACGATTGGTTGACATGGGTACCTCCTTGATCAGGCTCCTGCCAATAAAGGCGCCGCAGTTCGATACGCAAAATACCCTAGTCGACGAAGCGGGTTCTTGCCACTGCTTTACGTCGGACTTCCATTTCCCCAGATGCCCGTAGCGCCAGTGCGCTGTACGTAGTCGCTAAAGTCGCGCGCCGGCCGATCCAGTGCCCGTTGTACGCCATCGGTCACGAGCGTGTTGCGGCCATCGAGCACAGTCGTGAACAGATACAGCACCAGATCGATCAACTCCGGGGGAAGTTGTTCCTGTTCCAACGCTTGTCGATAGGCATCCGCTGGTACAGCCACGAATTCGATGTTGCGACGGGTGGAGCGGGCGATCTCGGTTACGGCTTCGGCAAAGGTCAGCGCCCGAGGGCCGGTCAATTCATAGAGCTGGTTGGTGTGTCCGGGTTGGGTCAGTGCGGCGACGGCACATTCGGCGATGTCTTCTGCATCGATAAAGGGTTCGGCGATATTGCTGACGGGGAGTGCGAGTTCGCCTTGCAGAATGGGTTCAAGAAAGTGCGCCTCGCTGAAATTCTGGCAGAACCAGCTGGCCCGCAGAATCGTCCAGTCAATCCCGCTGTTTTGTACGACACGTTCGGCCTGTTCCGCTTCGATCTCACCGCGCCCGGATAACAAAACCAGTTTGCGGACTCCGCTTTTCACTGCCAGGTCGGTGAACGCCTGAATGGTTTCAAGGGCGCCTGGAACGGCGAGATCAGGCTGGAAGGAAATGTAGACCGCATGAGCGCCATCTATCACCGCGTCCCAGGTTGACCGATCTTCCCAGTCGAAAGGGGGATTCGCGTCACGGGAGCCTCGGCGAACGGGCAGGCCGGCAGCCTCGAGTCGTTGTGTGATTCGCCGCCCGGTTTTGCCCGTGGCGCCAAGGACCAGTGTGATTGGTTGATCGGTTTTCATCGCGTTCATCTCCATCGGTTAATGTGAGTGATACTCACGTTTAAAAGATGATAGATGCTCATGTTTTGTCGTCAACCAGCGGCTCGAAGTCCCCGACGTGTGGCATCCGTTATTGGGCGCGGCGAGCGGCGATGCTAAGGTGAGTACACGTCACGTTATTGATCGGGAATTCGCTCGTGCGCAAAAAGCCCTCTGAAGCCCTCGAACAGCCTGCTGCGCAAGCGGTTCGACGCAATCCCACGCAACAACGCAGCCGCGAGCGTCAAGAGCTGATTTTGACCGTGGCGACTCAATTGATTGCGGACAAGGGCTGCGACCAACTCAAGATGAGTGAAATTGCCGAGCGTTCCGGGATCTCGATCGGTTCCCTTTATCAGTATTTCCCCGACAAGTGTTCCGTCATCCGCACGCTGGCCGAACGCTACAACGCTGAAAGTCGTCGTTGCATTACGCAGGCGATGGAGGCTGTCGAGGATGCCCGAGGCTTGCAGGCAGCCTATTCGCAGTTGCTCGATCTGTATTACGAGATCGTGATGGCGACACCGGTGATGCGTGACATCTGGTCCGGCATGCAGGCCGACAAGCAGTTGTTGCGACTGGAGCTGGAGGAGAGTCGGGTGGCCGGAGCACTGCTGGCCCAGGCCATGCTTCGCGTATATCCCGATATCGATGAACAACAGGTTCAGGAATCGGCGTTTTTGATCTGGCACCTGGGTGAGGCGACCATTCGCCTGGCGGTCACTTGTGCACCCGAGGAAGGGCGAGCATTGGTCGAGGCGTTCAAGCGTATGTCCCTGCGCGAGATTATGGAGCCCGTGCCCGATTGAGCCCTCGCGCGAGTCGATTGGTTTTGGGCAACAAAAAATCCCGGTACCAGGCCGGGTCGTGGAAGCGGATGAAAGTCAATCAGGCAGCCAGACACGCGGCGACGTCAACGTCACCGTTCGTGCGGCCAGTCAGGCCTGTCCTCGCACCGCAAATCCGTAACGGATCATCTGAACCGAGGCAGAGGCGGGTCGACAGGTTTGAGCGACGACAGCGTGTGCCGAATCAGCGGCGTGTCCTTCTCGATGTCGTTCAGGCGATCACGGATTCTGAGGGCGGTGGGGTGTCCGCCTTGATGATCGACCCAGTCGGCAATTTCCTTGCAGGCCGCGGCCAAGCGGGCCTGACGGGAGTCCAGCAAGGTGAGCAGGGTGGTGATGGACTCTTTTTCGGACATGGGTGACACCTCCGTTCAAGAAACCTGGGTGTGTTAGCAAAAAGCCCGCCTGGAGCGAGCTTTCTGCCGTTGGGGTCGCTGATCCTTCAACCCATTCAGTATAGACCCGTTAAAAAATGGTAACAGGCCGTCAACTTTGTCGGGCTGTCACTTGTGATTTGGCGTTCAACTGCCGGCAAATGCGCTGGGCGTCTTCTTCAACATCGTAGCCGTCTCCGATGAAGCCTTGGGTTCGGGTATCGGCGATGCGGTACCAGACCGCGGCAACCGGTGGCAGGTGGTCATATTCACCCGCACGGCGGCCATGGATGATGATCCTGTTGCAGCGCTTCACGACGAAAATGTCTTCCATGGCGTCTCCGCCGCTGATTCGTGTACAGATCAACTATAGAAGCCATTGGTGATCGTGCAAAAAATAGGCAGGTTAATTCGTCGGCTCAGGTGCCGCCGGATTTACGCGAGCACCGCGACCGCTTTGATTTGTGCCCAGAGTTGCTGACCAGAATGGACGTTCAATTGGTCGCGGGAATAACGCGTGATCCGTGCAAGCAGCGGCGAGCCTGCGGCGTCCAGGCGAATCAGCACATGGGCGGCGTTGTCGGCATTCATTTCACTGACCACCGTGACCGGCAGGCGATTGAGAATGCTGCTTTGCTCGGCGCTGTGCAGGCTCAGGCTCACATCTCGCGCCTGGACCTTGCAGCGCAGTGTCTGACCCGTATCCATCGGTGTGTGAGGCACACGAATGTTGAGAGTGGTGTCGGGCAATTGCAGGCTGAGCAGTTGATAGTCGGCGTCGTAGGCGCTCACGCGACCTACGATTACCACACCAGCGTCGTCCCCCATCGCCAGCGGCAAGTCGAGGCGCGCCAGGGTCTGGCCGATCGGGCCGCTGGCCAGTGCCTTGCCGTTGTTAAGCAACACGATATGGTCGGCCAGCCGCGCGACTTCATCCTGGGAGTGGCTGACGTACAGCACCGGGATGTCGAGTTCGTCGTGCAGACGTTGCAAGTAGGGCAGGATTTCACTTTTGCGCTGGGCATCCAGCGCGGCCAGAGGCTCGTCCATCAACAGCAATCTCGGGCTGGTGAGCAGCGCACGGGCCATGCCGACGCGCTGTCGCTCACCACCCGAAAGGTGTTGTGGGCGCCGGTCCAGCAGATGGCTGATGCCCAGCAACTCGGTGGCGTGGGCCATATCGACCCGACGTTGCGACTTGGGAATGCGCTTGAGGCCGAACTGCAGGTTGGCCAGCACTGACAGATGAGGAAACAGGCTGGCTTCCTGGAACACATAGCCGATCGCGCGTTTGTGCGGCGCGACGAAGAGCTTGTTTTCGCTGTCTTGCCAGACTTCATCGTTAACCTGGATAAAACCCTGATCGGCCCGTTCCAGGCCGGCAATGCAGCGCAGGCAAGTGGTCTTGCCGGAGCCTGAGTGACCGTAAAGCGCAGTGACGCCACGCCCGGGCAGTTGCAGGTCGACGTCCAGGGCAAAGCCCGGGTAACCCAGTTTCAGGCGCATTTGAATCATCGATCAGCTCCAGCCCGCTTTGGTTTTTCGGCTGGAATACAGCGCCAGCAAGACGACAAACGAGAACACCAGCATCACCCCGGCCAGCCAATGGGCCTGGGCATATTCCATGGCTTCGACGTGATCGTAGATCTGCACCGAGACCACGCGGGTCTTCTCGGGAATGTTGCCGCCGATCATCAGCACCACGCCGAACTCGCCGACGGTGTGGGCGAAGCCGAGAATGGCCGCGGTAATGAAACCGGGGCGGGCCAGGGGCAGCGTCACGCTGAAAAAGGTGTCCCAGGGATTGGCTCGCAGCGTCGCGGCCACTTCGAGCGGACGCGTGCCGATTGCGGAAAAAGCGTTTTGCAGCGGCTGGACCACGAACGGCATCGAATACAGGACAGAACCGATGACCAGCCCCGCAAAACTGAAGGTGAGGGTGCCAAGGCCGAGTGATTGGCTGAGCTGGCCGATGTACCCGTGAGGGCCGAGCGCCAGCAACAGATAAAAACCAATCACTGTCGGCGGCAGCACCAGGGGCAGGGCAACAATCGCCCCGACCGGGCCGCGCAACCAGGAGCGGGTGCGCGAGAGCCATAACGCAATCGGAGTGCCGACAATCAGCAAGATGACAGTCGTCAGGGACGCGAGTTTCAGGGTCAGCCAAATGGCGGAATAATCGGCACTCGATAGCGACATTTAGATTTCGTAACCGTAGGACTTGATGACAGCGGCCGCTTTCGGCCCCTTGAGGTAGTCAACCAATGCCTTGGCGGCCGGGTTGTCCTTGCCCTTATTGAGAATCACAGCGTCTTGTTTGATCGGGTCGTGCAGGGTGGCTGGAACGATCCAGGCCGAACCGCTGGTGATTTTGCCGTCCTTGTAGATCTGCGACAGGGCGACAAAACCCAGCTCGGCGTTGCCGGTGGAGACGAACTGGTAGGCCTGGGTGATGTTCTGGCCTTCAACGATCTTGTCTTTGACCTTGTCGGTCAGACCTTCCTTGGCCAACACCTGGGTCGCCGCCAGGCCATACGGTGCAGCTTTCGGGTTGGCGATGGACAGGTGCTGGTATTCGTTCTTTTTCAGCACATCGCCCTTGGCATCGACGTAGCCTTCCTTGGCCGACCACAGTGCCAGGGTACCGACCGCATAGGTGAAGCGCGAGCCCTTGACGGAATCGCCTTCGGCTTCAAGTTTTTGCGGGGTGCTGTCGTCTGCCGAGAGGAACACTTCGAACGGCGCGCCGTTTTTGATCTGGGTGTAGAACTGGCCGGTGGCACCAAAGGAGGTGACCAGCTTGTGCCCGGTGTCTTTTTCGAAATCAGCGGCGATGGCCTGGATGGGCGCAGTGAAGTTGGCGGCGACAGCGACCTGGACTTCATCCGCCTGGGCTGAGCCGAAGGCGAATACGGCGAGAAGGCTCGCCAGGCAGGCAGGGGCAAAACGTGAGGCACGAATGGTCATGAAACGGCTCCGTTAAAGGCAATTGCAGCAGGTTAATCGTTATGTACAAAAATATATAGCGAATTGCCTTTAAGCGGAATGTGTTGTCACAAAACTGTATACAATTTTAGTGCGAGTGCTGCTCAGGGGCGACCTAGCAGTCTCGCTAATCCTTCCTCAGCCAGTTTTCGAGTCAGTGCCTCGCTGGTCAATTCGACCCCGAGGGTAAAGGCCTGACCGGCCCAGAGGTTGCTGAAGTCCGCTTCACCTTTGGCCCGCAATGGCATCAGCGCGCCACCGGCAAGAGGGAAGGCTGGAGCCTTGGCGCTCATGGGCCCCAGCTCACGCATCACCCGATTGAGGATGCCCCGGGCCGGGCGACCGGTGAACACGTTGGTGACGGCCGTCTCGCTTTCTTTGGCGGTGCGCAACGCTTTGTGATGGGACGGGCTGACCTTGGCTTCAGGCGTGAACAGGTACGCCGTACCCACCTGTACCGCCGAAGCACCGAGCATGAAGGCAGCGGCGACGCCTCGGGCGTCAGCGATGCCGCCGGCGGCAATCACCGGCACCTTCACCGCATCGACGACTTGTGGCACCAGGGCGAAAGTCCCCACCTGACTGCTCAGGTCATCGCTGAGAAACATCCCGCGATGGCCTCCGGCCTCGTAGCCCATGGCAATGATTGCATCGCAACCATGCTGCTCCAGCCACACGGCTTCTGCGACGGTGGTGGCCGAGGAGAGCACTTTCGCACCGGTGGCTTTCACCCGGTCGAGCAGGGATTTTTCCGGCAGGCCAAAGTGAAAGCTCACCACTTCAGGGCGAAACGCTTCGACCACTTCGCAGGCCGCGTTATCGAACGGTGCCCGGTTGGACACCGGGGTTGGCGCATCGAAATCGGCGCCGAGTTCCTGGTAGTAGGGTTGCAGCAGGTTTTTCCAGTCCTGCGCGCGTTGTTCATCAGGGGCTGGAGGCTGATGACAGAAGAAATTGACGTTGATCGGGCGCTGGGTGTGTTGGCGGATGGTTTTCAGTTCTTCGCGCAGTTGATCCGTGCTGAGCATCGCCGCCGGCATCGAACCCAGGCCGCCGGCGTTGCAGGCTGCAATCACCATGGACGAGTTCGTGGCACCGGCCATTGGCCCCTGAATGATCGGCAGTTCGATCCCGAGCAGGTCAAGAATGCGGGTATCTGGCCATTGGTTCATGTGCTGTGTTCTCCGACGTTGAAGCAGGGCAGGGACGGTAGAACAGGATTTGTAACGCAACGACTGGCGCAAGGCCAGTCGCCATTTCTGCGGGTGAGGCTTTTTTCAGCGTCGGTGCAAGCCTCCAGCCCCCACCACCGAAGGAGTGATTCATCACTCGGGAAGCGTTATGGAATTGGCAGATTGGCTTAAAGTCGAGTACGCCAATCTGCTGCCATGTGTTATTTCAGTTGCACCACCACCAGACTGAATCCATTGAGAGGCCGTAATGTTCAAAGGTATTTTGATCGACAAAGACGACAGCGGTTACCGGGCCACGCTGCAAGAGATCCAGGACGATCAGTTACCCGAAGGCGATGTCACGGTGCGTGTTGCCTACAGCACGCTGAACTTCAAGGATGGCCTGGCGATCACCGGCAGCAGCCCGGTGGTGCGTAAATTCCCGATGGTGCCGGGCATCGACCTGGCCGGTGTCGTTGAAGTCAGCGGGCATCCGGACTACAAGGTCGGCGACCAGGTCCTGCTTAATGGCTGGGGCGTGGGTGAAGGGCATTGGGGTGGACTGGCGCAGAAGGCTCGCCTGAACGGTGACTGGCTGATCCCGCTGCCCAAGGCATTCACCGCCGCCCAGGCGATGGCCATCGGTACGGCGGGCTACACGGCCATGCTGTGCATCCTGGCCCTTGAGCACAATGGCGTGACGCCTGAACAGGGTGAAGTCCTGGTCACTGGTGCCAACGGTGGCGTCGGCAGTTTCGCCATCGCGTTGCTGAACAGGCTCGGCTACCGGGTGGTCGCGTCTACCGGACGGACGTCGGAGCATGATTACCTGAAGCAACTGGGCGCTGGCGAAATCATCGACCGGGTCACGCTGTCCGAACCAGGCAAGCCGTTGGCCAAGGAGCGTTGGGCGGCAGTCATCGACTCGGTCGGCAGCCACACCCTGGCCAACGCTTGCGCCAGCACCAAGGCCAATGGCACGGTCGCGGCATGCGGTCTTGCGCAAGGCATGGACTTTCCGGCATCCGTTGCACCGTTCATTTTGCGCGGTGTGACCCTGGCCGGTATCAACAGCGTGACCCAGCCCAAAGCCAAACGGGTGGAAGCCTGGAGTCGCCTGGCCAGGGATCTGGATTTCAACCTGTTGCCGCTGATCAGTCACGAAATCGGCTTGAGCGAAGCCATCGACGCCGCGCCGCGCTTGCTGGCCGGGCAGTTGCGCGGGCGCGTGGTGGTGGATGTGAATCGCTGATCACTGCGACTCCCGCTCCAGCAACTGGCGTTTGCGCTCGACACCCCAGCGATAGCCCGACAAGTTGCCATCGCTGCGCACCACGCGATGGCACGGGATCGCCACGGCCAGGCTGTTCGCCCCGCAGGCTTGAGCCACGGCGCGAACGGCTTTCGGCGAGCCGATGCGTTGAGCGACATCGGCGTAGCTGGCAGTGCTGCCAACGGGAATCTCTCGCAGCGCTTGCCAGACACGCTCCTGAAACACCGTGCCGCGTACGTCCAGAGGCAAATCAAGGCCAATGGCCGGCGCCTCGATAAAGCCGACGACCCTGGCAATCAATTGCTCGAACTCATGATCGGCACCAATCAGGTTGGCGCGCCGGAACTTGTCTTGCAGATCACACACCAGTTGATGCGGATCATCGCCGAGCAGGATTGCGCAGACCCCGCGCTCACTCTGCGCCACCAGAATCGCGCCCAACGAACACTGGCCAACGGCAAAACGAATGTCGTTGTTTTGACCGGCGGCGCGGTAATCCCCGGGTTTCATCCCGAGCAGTTGGTCTGCCGCTTCATAGAAACGGCTGTTGGAGTTGAAGCCAGCGTCATACAGGGCATCGGTCACCGAGCCGCCGTCTGCCAGTCGCTCGCGAACCTTGCGTGAACGATGAGCGTCGGCGTAACCCTTGGGCGTCAGGCCGGTGACGGCTTTGAACACACGATGGAAATGGAAACTGCTCAACCCTGCCGCATCGGCCAATTCGCCCAGCGCAGGTAGCGTTTCGGCCGCTTCGATCCGGCGGCAAGCGGCGGCTACGGTGGCGGCATGTTGCGCGGCGAGTTCGCTCTGATCCTTTGTCGCGCGTTTGCTCGGACGATAACCCGCGGCCCGGGCCTGTTCGGCGCTATCGAAGAATTCGACGTTCTGCGGCTTGGGCAAGCGCGCGAGGCTGCTGGGGTTGCAATAGATGCCTGTGGTCTTCACGGCATAGACAAACTGACCGTCAGCCTTGGGATCGCGCGCGACCACGGCGGCCCAGCGCGGATCGTTTTCGATGGAGATCTTGGTCGATTGGATAGTCATGGCGTCACGTCCATTGAGGGGTTGCCTGCACATTAACCATGGGGCAATTCCCACACACTCCGACGCTTGCGGTCAAATTCGAAGTCTTTATCCGGCGGTACGGAAGGTGAAGTTGATGCGTTGCTCGCCCAGTTTCGGATGATGGCCGTCCTTGATCGGCAATACGCCGTGATAACGCAGGCGATCCACGCCACCCCAGACCACGATGTCGCCATGCAGCAGGGGGATGCGCTGGCTTTTGTCGCCGCGTGCAAAACCACCGAACAGGAACATCGCCGGTAAGCCCAGGGATACCGAAACGATGGGGGCGGCGTAGCAGTGTTCGTCTTTATCCTGATGCAATGACATTTTTGCTCCGGGGACGTAGCGGTTGATCAGGCAGGAATCCGGTGCAAAATCGGCGAAACCCGCTGCCAGTGCCGCCGCTTGTGCCAGTTGCAGAAACACCTCGGGCATCATTGGCCAGGGCCGGCCGGTCTGTGGATCATCTCGTGTGTACCGATAACCATTGCGGTCAGTGGTCCAGCCGAATTGGCCACAACTGCTCAGGGCGACCGACATGGTAAAGCCGCCGGGCGTGACCATCTGCCGAAACGGCGCGGCTACCAGCACCGACTCCAGGGCGGGCAGCAAGCGTTCCAGCCAGGGCAGGGCGAAGCCTCTAAGTACGTAGGACTGTTCACCGATCTGCTCGCGCCTGGGCTGTTGCTCGGGCTCTGCATTGGCAAACAGATCGAAAGTCAGCGGGTTCATGGGCTCATGACGCATCGTGAAAGATGATTCCAAGGGTATGCCGATTGCCGCTGTGCAGGCGACTCACGCCGTGACGCAGGGTCACGCGATAGTAACCGCGAACGCCTTTGACCGGCCGCTGGTTGACGGCAAAGATCAAGCCGTCGCCTTTCTTCAGGCTGATGACCATCGGGCGTGACTGCATTCGCGGGCGCTGTTCGGTCAGGACAAACTCGCCACCGGTGAAGTCTTCATCGGGTTCCGACAGCAGAATCGCTACTTGCAGTGGGAAAACATGCTCACCGTATAAATCCTGATGCAAACAGTTGTAGTCCTGAGGACCATATTGCAGCAATAACGGTGTCGGACGGTTCTGACCAGCGGCATGACAGCGTTCGAGGAAGGCTTGATGGGTTTGGGGAAAACGGTCGGGCAAACCCAATTGTTCCTGCCAGCGATTGGCGATGAGTACCAGGCGCGGGTAGAGCGCGCTGCGCAAACGGGCCACAAGTTCCGGTAACGGGTAGCTGAAATACTTGTATTCGCCTCGGCCGAAACCATGGCGAGCCATCACCACGTGCGAGCGGAAGGGCTCGGTTCGAGGGTACAAGGCGCTGACCTGATCACAAGCCTTGTGGCTCAACAGTGACGGGATGACGGCGCAACCGTCCTGATCAAGTTGCTGTTCCAGCCGGGGCCAGTCCAGCCTGTCCAGATATTGCTCGCTCATTGCCGGGCCTCTTTTTGTTGAGGTCGCCAGTCTGCAAGGCAAGGATGACGCAGGCACTCCGCTGCTTGCGGTCGAATTGCGAGTGGGAGCTGACGTCCATTGTCGCTCCGGATCGCGTTACAGCGCTTTGCTGACGCTGATTTCGCTGATGACGTCGTCTTGTCCATGAATGGCATCCAGCGCCGCTTTGGCTTCTTCCAGGGTGCCGTTTTCAAGCTGGGCAAACTCGAAGCGGCGCTCACCGTTGAGTTTGTATTTGATGACGTACTTGGTCGTTTGGGCCACGGTTGTCTCTGCCTGTCTGGTGTTTCGGGTTCGCTGATCAGCTCAGTTTCGTGCTGGAACGGCGAATGATTTTGATCGAGTGGGTCAGGGTGGGTTTGCGCGTCACGCTGATAGCGCGGCGGTTGACGGTGTCGATCGTGATGTTCCAGAAACCGGTGCTAGGGGCCGTGATGCGGGCCGGGAACGTGTCGAATGCGCCGCCGTGATAGGTGTGACGGCCGCCATTCTTGAAGCTGCGGAAGTTGGCGTCGTTCATCAAGCGGATGTTGCACATTTGGGAGCATTGAATGACGACGATGTCGTCTTCATTGAGGTGCTCGCGCTGATGGATATATTTCATGAGGCGCCTCCAGAAGGGCTTTTTCTACAAAATCAAAACGATAGCATGGGCGATTGGCGCAGTTTATCAGCCCGAAGGCCTTATTATCCGGCCACTTTGACAATTAAAAACGCTAATTTCACGCTTGATGAGCGATAAAGCAGTTTGTCTCGGAGAAAAAACGCATCTGCGCTGTCCGACCCTCTTTATCGGAGGTTTTGTATGAAGTGGGGTTTTTTGGTTCTTTCGCTGGCGGTATTGGTGAGTGGTTGTGCGAACGTCTCGGAAATCAACGAGTCGCTGCCGACCATGAACGTGATTTCTGGCAAGAAGCCCCATGAATATGCGCAATGCCTGAGCGAAAAACTGGCCGACAGTCGTGGCGCCTTGCAAATCGAGCCGCACAAGGATGGGGTGCGTGTCATCGTGCCACTCAAGTATTCCTCGGGCCCGTCTGCCGTATTCGACATTGAAGAGCGCTCGGGTGGCAGCAGCATCAAGCTGCACGAGAGCATGTCCAATGTCCCGGTGCGTCCAATGGACGTACAGAATGCTGCCAACGCGTGCATTTCCGGCTGATAGACTGTCGACCATCAGCACCGATGCCGCCAAAGCCATGCTTTGGCGGCATCGTCATTTCTGGAGTCGAACATGAAGCGAGAGCAGGTCCGGGAGCGTCATGCAGAGGGTTTAATCTCTGCCACTCATGTGATTCAGAATCCGGCGGAGCTGGGGGAATGGATCGTGTTTTTCAAGAAAAGCGCCGGGCGCAGCTATTTCCTGGTGGATGACAATGATGAAGTCGAGTCTTTCAGTCGCCTTGATGATCTGATCGATACCCTGCGCGGGCTTGGCATCAAATTCGCTGAAATTCATCTGTAGGGCGCGGCGCCTTACTGGCAGATCACTACGACATTGCGGCTCTTGTAGTTGCCGATGTCGGCGCCGAGGGTCTTGTCGCTCTCATCGAGCGAGGGCGTGCCATCGGTTCCGACAATCTTGTAGCCGGTGCCGGCACAGGACGCATCGGCCTTTTCGTAGCACGCAGCCCAGGAATTGACTTCCCCGGAGCAATCAATCGACAGGCCTTTTTCTCCGTTGCCCAGGTAGGTTTCTTTCGACGTTGCGCAGCCGCTCAGGACCAGTATTGCAATCAGGGGCAAAAATTTCTTCATGGAGTGGTCGTCGTCAGGGGGGTGGGCTAACGCTGAGACAGCGTCATGCGCAAAAGGTTATAGCCAAGGGCCACGACTTTCGCATGCGCTCACAAAAAAGCCCTGCGCAATGGCAGGGCTTTCACCTTGGACGTCGATCAGTTCTTGTCCTTGACGCGTCGCTTGGGCTCCGGGTGCTCAAGCTCCAGCACCGAGGCCACTTCGATTGCCAGGGCTTCGGAAGGGAAAGGTCCGGCGATATTTTCACCGGTGACACTGGCAACCCACCATTGACCGTCTTTCACCTGATTGATCAGGAATCCGTTGACGCTTTTTGCTTCCGACATCTATTTGCCTCGTTGTCTGGTCCAATCGCGCCATGATACCGCCAAACGCACTCAACGGGTGCCGATGGGCGTATGGTGCTTCGTTGCGGGCGGTTGAATGCCGTGCAATTGTGCAAGTCTGTGCTATGCATAAGGGCTTGCGCAGGGAACTATCGGCAAGATTATTTCTCTATGTTGGCATCGGTTGGCCAGCGCGGAGGCATTGTAAGGTGCACGCCGCCTGATTAGACTGCGCCGAAACTCGTACACGCACAGCCCTTACAAGGACTTATATGATCAAGAAATGCTTGTTCCCAGCAGCCGGCTACGGCACTCGCTTCCTGCCAGCGACTAAAGCCATGCCCAAAGAAATGCTGCCGGTGGTGAACAAGCCACTGATCCAGTACGGCGTTGAAGAAGCACTGGACGCTGGCTTGAACGAAATCTCCATCGTCACCGGTCGCGGCAAACGCGCCCTGGAAGACCACTTCGACATCAGCTACGAGCTGGAAAACCAGATCAAGGGCACCGACAAGGAAAAATACCTGGTTGGCATCCGCCGCCTGTTGGATGAGTGCTCGTTCTCCTACACTCGCCAGACTGAAATGAAAGGTTTGGGCCATGCGATCCTGACCGGTCGTCCGCTGATCGGCGACGAGCCGTTCGCCGTGGTACTGGCGGACGACCTGTGCGTCAACCTGGAAGGTGACGGCGTACTGAAGCAGATGGTCAAGCTGTACAAGCAGTATCGCTGCACCATCGTCGCGATCATGGAAGTCGACCCGCAAGAAACCAGCAAATACGGTGTGATTGCCGGCGACCTGATTGGTGACGACCTGTACCGCGTGCGCAACATGGTCGAGAAGCCAAAACCGGAAGATGCCCCGTCGAACCTGGCGATCATCGGTCGTTACATCATGACGCCGGACATCTTCAGCCTGATCGAACAAACCGACCCTGGCAAAGGTGGCGAGATCCAGATCACTGACGCCCTGATGAAACAGGCGCAGGACGGTTGCGTGATTGCCTACAAGTTCAAGGGCAAGCGTTTCGACTGCGGTGGCGCCGAAGGCTACATCGACGCAACCAACTTCTGCTTCGAGAACTTCTACAAGACGGGCAAGGCTTACTGATAGCCGGCAACCTGTTTGTATTGAAAAGCCACCTTCGGGTGGCTTTTTCATTTTCCGGCTTCATATCGTGTGCAGTGCTTGCCCCACAAATGTCTGCGGGTATGCTGGTCACCTGCCGAGGAGATTGAAAATGGCCTACGATTTTGACCTTTATGTGATTGGTGCCGGTTCTGGCGGTGTGCGGGCGGCGCGGTTTGCTGCCGGGTTCGGCGCAAAAGTGGCTGTGGCCGAGAGTCGCTACCTGGGCGGCACCTGTGTAAACGTCGGCTGCGTGCCGAAAAAATTGCTGGTCTATGGTGCGCACTTTGCCGAAGACTTCGAGCAGGCATCCGGTTTTGGCTGGGGCCTGGATGAAGCGCAGTTCGACTGGCCGACATTGATCGCCAACAAGGACCGCGAGATCAATCGCCTCAATGGCATTTATCGCAACCTGTTGGTCAACAGCGGCGTGACCTTGCATGAAGGTCACGCGAAGATCGTCGACCCGCATCAGGTCGAGATCAATGGCGAGCGCTTTACCGCCAAAAATATCCTGATCGCTACCGGCGGCTGGCCGCAGATTCCGGAGATCCCGGGGCACGAGCATGCCATCAGTTCCAACCAGGCGTTCTTCCTCAAGGAGCTGCCCAAGCGAGTGTTGGTGGTGGGCGGTGGCTATATTGCGGTCGAGTTTGCCGGAATCTTCCACGGCTTGGGTGCGCTAACCACGCTGTTGTATCGCGGCGAATTGTTCCTGCGCGGCTTCGACGGTTCCGTGCGCAAGCATTTGCAGGAAGAGTTGACCAAGCGCGGCATGGACCTGCAATTCAACGCGGACATCGAGCGCATCGACAAGCAGGTCGACGGCAGCCTGAAAGTCACGCTCAAGGATGGTCGCCAACTGGAAGCCGATTGCGTGTTCTATGCCACGGGTCGTCGTCCGATGCTGGACAATCTCGGGCTGGAAAACACGGAGGTCAAACTCGACAGGAAAGGCTTCGTCGAGGTCGATGAGCTGTATCAGACAGCCGAACCGTCGATCCTGGCGCTGGGCGATGTGATCGGTCGTGTTCAGCTGACACCGGTTGCGCTGGCTGAGGGCATGGCGGTGGCGCGACGCCTGTTCAAGCCCGAGCAGTATCGTCCGGTGGATTACAAGATGATCCCGACGGCGGTGTTCAGTCTGCCTAACATCGGCACCGTCGGTTTGACCGAAGAAGAGGCCCGCGAAGCCGGCCACGAGGTGGAGGTCTTCGAAAGCCGCTTCCGGCCGATGAAGCTGACCCTGACCGAATGCCAGGAGCGCACGCTGATGAAACTGGTGGTGGACGCCCGGACCGACAAGGTGTTGGGTTGCCACATGGTCGGCCCGGACGCCGGTGAAATCGTCCAGGGCCTGGCGATTGCCTTGAAGGCCGGCGCCACCAAGCGCCACTTCGACGAAACCATCGGCGTGCACCCGACGGCCGCCGAAGAGTTCGTCACCATGCGTACGCCGCTCGCCGGTTAATCGTCCTTCGCTGCGTCTGCCGCTGCCGCAAGGGTCGCGGCCAGACGCACGCGTTCTTCCAGATCCGTGCGGGTCTTGGCCAAATCCATTTCCAGTGACCTGTTGAGCTGCGACTGCTCATCGACGTTCTGTTTGAGTGCCTGACTTTCCAGCAGGGCGACGCGCAGGCGTTCCTGGAGGAGGGTGCGTTCGCCGTCGACGCGAGTGGTCTGTTCCAGCAACTGATCCTGACGGCTATTGCTTTGCTTGAGCTGTTCTTGCAGCAGGCTCAGCTCTCGCAATGTGCCGCGGTTTTCAGTCAGCAAGCGTTCATTGTCGCGGTGCAACTGGGTGATTTCATCCTGGCGTACCAGCGCGCTTTGTTGGGCCTGACGCAGTTCCATCTGTAGTTGTTGCACCTGGCCTTCGTGGCGACTCATTTCCTGTTCGCGCTGTTCCTTGACCGCATTGCGGTAGTGCTCCAGCGCGTCGCGAGTGTGCAGGTGTTTTTCTTCAAGGGAGCGGATCTGCTCGTCCTTGTCCTTCAAGCGCAATTCGAAATCGGCCAGCGCCTGGTTCAGCCCGGCGTTGCGGGTTTGCTCCGTTTGCAGCGTGGCGCGGGTTTCGTGCAGGGCTTCGGATTCCTGAGTCAGCGCCAGGCTTTGAAATTCGTATTGCTGGTGCAGTTCGCTGTTGGCCTTTTGCGCTTCGCCGAGCTGGTGTTCCAGCGTCTTGCGTTGTTCTTCGTACTGCGTGCGCGCCTGATCGATAGGTTCTTGCGCCTGCTCCTTGAGCCGTTGTGCGAGCCGCGCCACCAGCGCCATCAGTTCGTCGTCGATCGGCTCCGTCGGCGCTTCGACAGGTTCAAACCTGTCATCGAGCTCCTTGAGATAGCGATGGATCGTGGTTTTCGAGCCGGTATTGCCCATCTCGATGCGTACGGCATCGATGCTGGGGTTTTCGCCGCGGGCGAGGATCGCCAACCGAGCGGCTTGAACCACCGCTTTATTTACACCGCCGCGTGCCATGAGATCTCCCGGGTTTTGATGATGTGGTACATACCACGTAAATACACATTGTACCATTCAATCGATAAAGTTAAATACTGAATGCTATTAACACGGGATATACTGGTATTACCCCATGTGAGCGAAGTTTCGAAGTATTCCTCGCGCTAATTCCGTACACAAACCCTGTAGGAGCGAGCTTGCTCGCGAAAAACCTTAGAGCGCTGCGTGCATACAGGCATCCAGCGTCATCGTTAACGATCATCGCGAGCGAGCTCGCTCCTACAGTCGGTCAAAACAGGTTCATTTCCTATGAGCGATCTGGATCGCTATCTGCAGGCTGCGACACGCGACAACACCCGTCGCAGCTATCGCGCGGCCATCGAACACTTTGAGGTGACATGGGGTGGTTTTCTGCCGGCCACCGGCGACAGCGTGGCGCGCTATCTGGTGGCCCATGCCGGTGTGTTGTCGATCAACACGCTGAAACTGCGTTTGTCGGCATTGGCGCAGTGGCACAACAGCCAGGGTTTTGCCGATCCCACCAAGGCGCCGGTGGTGCGTAAGGTGTTCAAGGGCATTCGCGCGCTGCACCCGGCCCAGGAAAAACAAGCCGAACCCTTGCAGCTTCGGCATCTGGAGCAGGTGGTCAGTTGTCTGGAGCTAGAAGTGCAAACCGCCAGGGCCGAAGGCGATCGACCGGGTTTGCTGCGGGCCAGGCGCGACATGGCGTTGATTCTGCTGGGCTTCTGGCGCGGCTTTCGCAGTGACGAGTTGTGCCGGCTTCAGGTTGAACACGTTCAGGCCAGCGCCGGTTCCGGCATCAGCCTCTATTTGCCGCGCAGCAAGAGTGATCGCGACAACCTCGGCAAGACCTATCAGACGCCGGCCTTGCAACGCTTGTGTCCGGTGCAGGCTTATATCGACTGGATTACCGAGGCGGCACTGGTGCGTGGACCGGTGTTCCGCGGCATCGACCGTTGGGGGCATTTGGGTGAGGAGGGATTGCACGCCAACAGTGTGATTCCGTTATTGCGTCAGGCGCTGGCGCGGGCAGGTATCGCCGGCGAGCTTTACACCAGCCACTCCTTGCGTCGCGGGTTTGCCACCTGGGCGCATCAAAGTGGCTGGGATCTGAAGTCGCTGATGAGCTATGTGGGCTGGAAGGACATGAAGTCGGCCATGCGTTACATCGAAGCCAGTCCGTTCCTCGGCATGGCGCGCCTCACGGAAAAGCCCGTGTCGCCCTAGATACCGTTTTCTTCTATTAATACAGCTGGCTAATAGCGAAAGCCAATCAGCAGCATCAGGTTTGCCAATGAGCCTTGCGTTCGTCGAGTGGGTAAAGTTCTCTCCATCAACTTCTTAACCCCTGACGGAGAGTCAACGATGCCTATCATCAACAGCCAAGTTAAACCGTTCAAAGCTGACGCATTCAAAAATGGCGACTTCGTAAAAGTCTCGGACGCTGACCTCAAAGGCAAGTGGTCTGTGGTGTTCTTCTACCCGGCCGACTTCACCTTCGTTTGCCCGACCGAGCTGGAAGACCTGGCTGACAACTACGACGCATTCCAGAAGCTGGGCGTCGAGATCTACAGCGTTTCCACCGATACCCACTTTGCCCACGCTGCCTGGCACAACACTTCGCCAGCCATCGGCAAGATCCAGTACACCATGATCGGCGACCCGACCCACGCTATCTCCCGTAACTTCGACGTGCTGATCGAAGAAGCAGGCCTGGCTGACCGCGGTACCTTCGTGATCAACCCGGAAGGCCAGATCAAGATCGTTGAACTGAACGACGGCGGTGTAGGCCGTGACGCTTCCGAACTGCTGCGCAAAATCAAGGCGGCCCAGTACGTCGCTGCCCACCCTGGCCAGGTTTGCCCAGCCAAGTGGAAAGAAGGCGAGGCCACTCTGGCGCCGTCCCTGGACCTGGTCGGCAAGATCTAAGTCTGTGATCGCTTCATCAGGGCGGAACTCCGCACCTACCCAGTAAGCTGCACCGCCCAATAAAAACGCCCGGGCGAGATTCGCTCGGGCGTTTTTTTGTCTCAAGAATTCAAGGAAATCGCCCGTATGTTGGACGCCAATCTTAAAGCCCAGTTGAAATCGTACCTGGAACGGGTCACCCAGCCGATCGAGATCGTTGCATCCCTCGACGACGGTGCGAAATCCCAGGAAATGCTCGAACTGTTGAAAGACGTTGCCGGTCTTTCCACCCATATTACTTTGCTCGACAACGGTGATGATGCACGCAAACCATCGTTCTCGATCAATCGCCCTGGGGCCGATATCAGTCTGCGTTTCGCCGGCATCCCGATGGGCCATGAATTCACCTCCTTGGTACTGGCCTTGCTGCAAGTCGGCGGTCACCCGTCAAAAGCCAGTGCCGAAGTGATCGAACAGATCCGCTCGCTCAAAGGCGAATTCAGCTTCGAGACCTACTTCTCGCTGTCCTGCCAGAACTGCCCGGACGTGGTCCAGGCGCTGAACCTGATGGCAGTACTGAACCCGAACATTCGCCACGTCGCGATCGACGGCGCGCTGTTCCAGGCCGAAGTCGATGAGCGCCAGATCATGGCGGTGCCAAGCATCTACCTCAATGGCGAGAATTTCGGTCAGGGCCGTATGGGCCTGGAAGAAATCCTCGCCAAAATCGACACCAGCGGCATCGAACGCCAAGCCGAGAAAATCAGCGCCAGGCAAGCCTTTGATGTGCTGGTGGTCGGTGGTGGCCCGGCCGGTGCCTCGGCGGCAATCTACGCGGCCCGTAAAGGCATTCGCACCGGTGTCGCGGCGGAACGTTTTGGTGGGCAGGTGCTGGACACCATGGCCATCGAAAATTTCATTTCGGTGCAGGAAACCGAAGGGCCGAAACTGGCCGTGGCCCTGGAAGAACACGTCAAGCAGTACGACGTCGACATCATGAACCTGCAGCGCGCCGACCAGCTGATTCCTGGCAAAAACGGCGAACTGCATGAAGTCCACTTCGCCAGTGGCGCATCGTTAAAAGCCAAAACCGTGATTCTGGCCACCGGTGCACGGTGGCGTGAAATGAACGTGCCGGGCGAGCAGCAATACCGCAACAAAGGCGTGGCGTACTGCCCGCACTGCGACGGTCCGCTGTTCAAGGGCAAGCGTGTTGCGGTGATTGGCGGCGGTAACTCCGGCGTCGAAGCGGCCATCGACCTGGCCGGTATCGTGTCCCATGTCACGTTGCTGGAATTCGATGTGCAGTTGCGTGCCGATGCGGTATTGCAGCGCAAGTTGCACAGCCTGCCGAACGTCACCGTGATCACCAGTGCTCAAACCACTGAAGTCACCGGCGACGGTCAGAAGGTCAATGGTCTGCGTTACAAGGATCGTCAGAGCGACGAATTGCGCAGTGTGGAACTGGAAGGGATCTTTGTGCAGATCGGTCTGCTGCCCAACACCGATTGGCTCAAAGGCACCATTGAGTTGTCACCCCGTGGCGAGATCATCGTCGATGCTCGCGGTGAAACCTCGGTGCCGGGCGTGTTCGCCGCCGGCGACGTGACCACCGTGCCATACAAGCAAATCGTGATCGCGGTGGGCGAGGGTGCCAAGGCTTCCTTGAGTGCCTTCGATCACTTGATCCGCACTTCTGCCCCGGCATAAACCCCGGCGCTGAAAACACAAAACCCCATGAATGATCATGGGGTTTTTTTGTCTTGCACGTTACTTATGTAGGAGCGAGCTCGCTCGCGATGGTCGTCAGCGATAACGCTGGTGGGCAGGTGCCCCGCGGTGTTCTCAGGTTTATCGCGAGCAAGCTCGCTCCTACAGTGGTGCTGGCTGAATGATCTCGACCCAGTAGGCGTCCGGGTCCTTGATGAATGCCAGGCTCTTCATGCGACCATCGCTCAAGCGTTTCTGGAAATCGCAGCCCAGTGCTTCAAAGCGCTCGCAGGCGGCGACGATGTCCGGTACCGAGATGCAGATATGGCCGAAACCACGGGGGTCGGTGTTGCCATTATGGTAGGCGAAATCCGGGTCGTTCTCGGTGCCATGGTTGTGGGTCAGCTCCAGAACGCCGGGGATCGATTTCATCCACTCGGTGCGCGTGGCAGCATCGGCCGGGATCTGGTTTTTGTCGACCAGCGCCAGGAAATACAGGCTGAACTCGGCTTCCGGGAAGTCGCGTTTTTCCACCAGCGTAAAGCCCAGAATGCGTGTGTAGAAATCCAGGGACCTGGTGATGTCCTTGACCCGCAGCATGGTGTGGTTGAAGACAAACTTCTGCGTGGCGGCGTCCGGTTGGGCGGTGACGCCGGGGAAGGTGTTCAATTCGTGCAGGCTCATGGGCCCTCCGGGAAATATGTGGGCTAACGAATGGCGGCAATGATACGCAAGGGCTCGGACATCACCAAACCCAAACAGTCGGCTATTGCCTGACGGCCGGCCTGGGCCCAGACTTTACGGCTTGATCCGTGAGTGCCCAGTGCAATGATTAGATTCCATAAACTGCTGTTCATTCTGTTAAGCGTGCTTTCGGTGGCTGGCGCTGCGCATGCCGATGCGCCAGTAGTGACCTGGCCGGAAGGTTGGCAGGTCGAAGTCGTGCCTGAATCGGCGTCGGGGGTGAGTCGCCAGCGGGCGGTCAAAAATGATCAGAATGGATCGCCGCTCATGGTGATGGAGCTGACCATGAGTCCGGTGCAAAGCGATCACCAGGTAAACCTCGAAGGCGTATTGCTGGAGATGCGCAAGTCAGTTCAAAAAGACTTCTTTCAGGGCGGGTATCAAAGTGTCTGCACGCGAATTCATGCGACTACGTTGAGTCGACTGGCCGCGCTGGAAACAACCTGTACCGTCACGCAAAACGGCAGGCATGTGCTTTCCCAAACATTGGTGGCCGCGGTGGATGCCGATAAGGCCTATGTTCTTTCCTACGCCGGGCAGGCCGAGGCTTATAAGGCGAGCCAGGATGAAATAGACGCTGCCCGTAACAGCTTGAAACTTTAGTAAGCGACAGTGCTTTTTCGATGCATGAAGAAAATTTTAGATATCCAAATGGATTAAGCACAAAGTTGTTGGCAGTCAGGTAGTTGTCTGGTATCCGCCCCGGGCATTTAGATAGCTCATGAAAAAGCCCTGCATAAGCAGGGCTTTTTTGTCGCCGCGAGAATTAGCCGCGCAGCCAGGAATCAACGGTGGCTGCACCGTACTGTTCTTTCCAGGCTTTCAGGCCGCGGTGGTTGCCGCCCTTGGTTTCAATCAGCTCGCCGGTGTGCGGGTTCTGATAAACCTTGACCACGCGGGCGCGGCGGGTTTTAGGTGCTGCTGCCTGCAGCAGGCCGGATTTTGCCGGGTTGGGATCGAGAATGGCGATGATGTCGCGCAGGCTCTTGCCATAGGTTTTCATCAAGCCCTGGAGCTTCTCTTCGAATTCGATTTCTTTCTTGAGCCCGGCATCGTTCTTCAGGGACTCCAACTGCTTGAGCTGTTCTTGAAGGGCCTTTTCGGCTGCACGAAATTCAGCGAGTCTGGACAATATCTTTACTCCAATAGTGTGTTTGGCTGATACCAACCGCAAACAAAGCTATAAGCCAAGAGCCTTGTAGCGACTCGGTGATAGTGGCTCACCTGTCAATTTAGCGCAGGCATGTAAAATTGTAGTAGTTAATTGGCCAAGAGTAAATCATGTCTTTTTTTTCATGTAACGGCAGTAGTGTTTTGATTCAAATTGGTGCGTGTCATCGTTGTTTTGTCGGTTAAATTCGCGAGTTAACGGTTGCTTAATGCACTAATGAATTCCGCGCCGGGCATGGGTTTGCCGAAAAGATAACCTTGCAGGAAGTTGACTTGATGAGCACTCAGGTAATCACTCTGTTCACGGGTTTCGACACCTTCGGCCACCAGGGCAAGGTCGAGCTTGACCGCCAGTTCGATGATGCTGTCGAGGATGTGGCTGGAGAGTGTGTCGATGCCGATCATGGCGACAAAACTCTGGTCGATTTTCAGGAAATCGACATTGAACTGCCGCAGGTAGCCAAGGCTTGAGTGGCCGGTGCCGAAATCATCGATGGCGATTTTCACGCCCAGTTCGCGAAGTTGCTCGAACAGTTGCAGGGTGATGGCCGTGGGCTCGATCAGTTCGCGCTCGGTCAGTTCCAGCACCAGATGGATCGAGTCCGGCTCGAACGCATCGAGAAACTCGCGACAGTCTTTGACCAGCTCCAGGTCCTGACAATGGCTGGCGGTGATATTGATGCCAATGTGAAACGGTTTGTTGAATCCGGCGGATTGCGGGGCGAGCAGGGCGGCGGTTTGTCGCATCAGCGAGCGGGTCATCGGTACGATCAGCCCGGAGTGCTCGGCAAACGGGATGAACAGGTCCGGACGCACCAGCCCTTCCTTCGGATGTTTCCAGCGCATCAGCACTTCCGCGCCGGACCAGCTTTTGCTGTCGCCATGCACCACGGGCTGGAAATACGGAATGAATTCTTGAGCTTCCAGTGCCCGTTGCATTTCCTGGGTGGGTGCCGATGAGCGTTTTTGCAGGAAGTGACCGATTGACCCGGCAATCACACCGAAGAAAATCAGCAAGCTGAACAATGGTGGGTATTCGTTTCGCATGTATCGCCAGGTTTCGCCTTCGGGAAAGCCGGCTTCCACGGCAAACGCATAGTGCCGGGAGGCCAATCGACTTTGCGCAACGGGCAGGTCCGGCGCGGCGCCCCTGTGAACCTTGCCGTCGGCGGCTATCCAGTCCGGGCCTACTTGCAGCAAGAGCAAGGTCTTGCGGCCGATCAAACGCAGAATATGACTCAAGTGATGACCATAGAGGGTCGTCAGTGCACCTTTTTTTCCTTCGCTCAGGCGGTACACCAGCAAGGCGGTGTCGGGCGTTACCGGATTGCCGTTCATGAGCTGTAACGCGCCCCGGGTGTAGTCACCGGGGTTGACCTTCTCCTGGTATTCGCCGAACAGAGAGCTGCAATAGAGGTTGTCGTTCCACACCAGATTGGTTGAACTCACGAATGGGCGCCGAGTGACCTGCTCGCGCAGGGCCAGACTGACGTCAGCGCAACTTTGGCCCGCCAGTGGCAGCAGTTCATGAGCGGCCTGGGCGCTGTTGTCGAGCATCAAGTCGAACTGGCGAATCGCTTCTTCGGCGGTTTGTTCGGCGTTGTGTTTGAGCGCACGCCCTGCTTGCATGTAAAGAATGGCGGCCCCCAGCAGCACCGGGAGCAATCCACTGATCAGGGTGACAGCCATTCGTGCGCTGCGACTGCGGGTTTTGGCTTTTAGCGGCATTCGCGAATCCTGTCACGAAGAAGTAAGGCTCTCAAAGGCTGGCAGGGCAAAACGCCTCCCATGAAGAGTTCGGGTACGGGCCATGATAGTTGGCCCTTGGCGGTTATGCCGCTCAACGCCAGTCAAGGCTTGCGGCCAGTTTGATAAAGGCCAGCGTCGCGGGTGACGCCTGGCGTCGATCGAGCACCGCCAGGCCGACCTGGCGCAACACTGCCGGCGACAGCGGTTTTTTCACACAGCGGCCGTCAATTTGATTGGGCAATGAACCTTCGGCAACTACCGTCACCCCGTCGCCACGAGCGACGACATCCAGGGTACTCATCAACTGCGAGCAGCGATAACGGATGTTGGGCGTCAGTCGGGCCGCTGAGAACAGGCGTGAAACCAGCTCCGAAGAACCGGCCTCGGTCAGCACAAACGGGAAATCGCACAGGTCCTTCAGGTTCAGGCTGTCGTGAATCGCCAGCGGGTGGTCGGCGGGCAGCAGCGCGACCATCTGGTCTTCGATCAACGCGACCGTGTCGAAACGCTCCTCGGGCAACACCACAAAGCCGATGTCGATCCGTCGTTCCTCCAGCCACTGGAGCACCTGGCGGTCGGGGCCTTCGTCGATATGCACCTCTATGCCGGGATGGGCAGCGCGGAACTGCTGCAGAATCAACGGCAGCAATTTGATCGATGAGGTCGGGCCGAAGGAGCCGATGCGCAGCGTGCCGCGTTTCATGCCCCTTGCATCGGCCGCTTCCTGGCGCAGGGTGTTGGCCAGGCCGAGCATCGTTCGGGCGCGCAGCAATAACTGCTGGCCAATGTCGCTTAACTCGACCCGGGATTGATGGCGGCGCAACAGCTCGACACCCAACTCCAGTTCCAGGGACTTCAAGGCATGGGACACCGCCGATTGGGAAATACCCAGGCGATTGGCTGCTGCCGTGAAGCCTTGGAGTTCGGCCACGAGGGAGAAAATCTCCAGTTGAGTGAGGGTCATGAGTGTTTGCTCATTTTACGATGACTGGGTATTAGCCAAATGATACGTCATCTTTCCAATATCCGGTCCTGGAATCTAATGACGATCTGCGAGCAAACCCTGTCAAAACCCTCGGATCTGCCGGTGTATCTGAAACTGGCGGCGGTCACCATGGTGTGGGGCGGCACCTTCGTCGCCGGGCGTTATCTGGCCGGCGGCCTCAGCCCGTTATTGGCGGCCAGCCTGCGGTTTCTGCTGGCCAGCGTGGCGTTGCTGCTGTTTATACGCATGGCGCGGACGCCGCTGGTCCGGCCCAGCCCCCGGCAATGGCTGCAATTGTTGTTGCTTGGCTTTTTCGGGATCTTTTTCTACAACTTGTGCTTCTTTTACGGCCTGCATTACATCAACGCCTCACGGGCGTCCTTGATCGTGGCGCTGAATCCGGCGGTGATCGGCCTGGCTTCCTGGCTGCTGTTCAAGGAGCGCTTGACCCGGGCCAAGGTCGTCGGCATTGCGATCTGCATGGCAGGCGCGAGCATGGTGATCGTCAGTCGTGACCCGCAACTACTGGCCGGCGGAGCCGATGCCTGGCTCGGCGACTTGCTGATTTTTGGTTGCGTCCTCGGTTGGGGTATCTACTCGCTGTTCTCCAGGGAACTGAACCACAGCCTGGGACCGGTGCAAACCGTGACCTGGTCGATCCTGCTGGGCACCGTCATGCTCTGGATCACCTGCATTGTGCGCGGTGAGGTGAGTGTCGCCGCGATCGCTCAACTCGGTGCGCAGCAATGGATGAGCCTTTTGTACTTGGGCGTGCTGGGGTCGGCGCTGGCTTACATCGCCTACTACGACGGCATCCGCAAAATCGGCGCGACACGTTCCGGGGTGTTCATTGCCTTGAACCCGCTGACGGCGGTTCTCCTTGGCGCGCTGCTGCTGGACGAGCCGCTGACGCTGGCCATGTGTCTGGGCGGCGGGCTGATTCTGGCGGGGATTTTCCTGTGCAATAAACCCCTTGCACGAGCAGGGAAAAAGGGGATTTGATACAGAAGGCGGACAAATTGATTTACGCTGTGTAGAATCGGGTTACGCATACAATAATAATCGTCTTCTGGCAGCAGAAGCCTCGCCCGCAAGAGCCTTGGGTCGACAATGAAGATATTCGGGTTTCAACTGATCTACGGTGACTTTCTCGCCCGCAGCGTGCGGGGCATCTCCTGTGCGCCACCCACCGGTCTCAGCATTGCTTACAACTAACCTTTGTTAATTGATAAAGAATGATGAGGCGCCGACCATGGCAGATTTATACGAAAACCCAATGGGCCTGATGGGCTTTGAATTCATCGAGCTCGCATCGCCAACCCCGAACACCCTGGAGCCGATCTTCGAGATCATGGGCTTCACCAAGGTGGCGACCCACCGTTCCAAGGACGTGCACCTGTATCGCCAGGGCGCGATCAACCTGATCCTCAACAACGAACCCCACAGTGTGGCCTCGTACTTTGCGGCCGAGCACGGCCCGTCGGTGTGCGGCATGGCGTTCCGCGTCAAGGATTCGCAAAAAGCCTACAAGCGCGCCCTGGAACTAGGTGCCCAGCCGATCCACATCGAAACCGGCCCGATGGAGCTGAACCTTCCGGCGATCAAAGGCATCGGTGGTGCGCCGCTGTACCTGATCGACCGTTTCGGCGAGGGCAGCTCGATCTATGACATCGACTTCGTGTTCATCGAAGGCGTTGACCGCCATCCGGTCGGTGCCGGCCTGAAGATCATCGATCACCTGACCCACAACGTGTACCGCGGTCGCATGGCCTACTGGGCCAACTTCTACGAGAAATTGTTCAACTTCCGCGAAATCCGCTACTTCGACATCAAGGGCGAATACACCGGCCTGACCTCCAAGGCCATGACCGCGCCCGATGGCATGATCCGCATTCCGTTGAACGAAGAATCGTCCAAGGGCGCCGGGCAGATCGAAGAGTTCCTGATGCAGTTCAACGGCGAGGGTATCCAGCACGTTGCGTTCCTGTCCGATGACCTGATCAAGACCTGGGACCACCTGAAAAGCATCGGCATGCGCTTCATGACCGCGCCGCCGGAGACCTACTACGAGATGCTCGAAGGCCGTCTGCCGAACCACGGCGAGCCGGTCGGTGAACTGCAAGCGCGGGGCATTTTGCTGGACGGTTCGTCCGAGTCGGGCGACAAGCGCCTGCTGCTGCAGATCTTCTCGGAAACCCTGATGGGACCGGTGTTCTTCGAATTCATCCAGCGCAAGGGCGACGACGGTTTCGGCGAAGGCAATTTCAAGGCACTGTTCGAATCCATCGAGCGTGACCAGGTGCGTCGTGGTGTTCTCTCCACCGACTAATCTGTTGACGCTGTAAAAAACTGTGGGAGCGAGCCTGCTCGCTCCCACATTGTTTTGTGTGTGCTTAAGGCCTGCGCTGCCGCACCAGATGCTTGAACCCTTCGAACATCAGCACCAGCACGGCCATCCAGATCGGGATGTAGGTCAGCCATTCGCCGGACTTGATGCTCTCTCCCAGCAGCAATGCCACTCCCAGCAGCAACACCGGTTCGACGTAGCTCAACAAGCCGAACAGGCTGAACGGCAGCAGGCGGCTGGCAATGATGTAGACCACCAGCGCCGACGCACTGATTACGCCGAGCAGCGGGATCAACAGCGACAACCAGGGATGCTGGTCAAACACAGCGAAACCTTGTGCGCCACTCTGGATGAACCAGAGCGCCACCGGCAGCGTCAATGCCATGTCCAGCCACAAGCCGCCGAGATTGTCCGACGCCAGCCGTTTGCGCAGGATGAAGTAGGCCGGATAGCCAATGCAGACCAGCAAGGTCGCCCAGGAAAAACCACCGACCTGATACACCTCGTTGATCACGCCCAGGCAGGCGAACACCACGGCGATTTTTTGCAGATAAGACAGGCGTTCGCCGTAGGCCAGGCGGCCGGTCAAGACCATGGTCAGCGGCAGCAGGAAATAGCCCAGTGATACGTCGAGGCTGTAGCCATTGAGCGGCGCCCACATGAACAGCCACAGTTGCACGCCGAGCAGGGCAGAGGAGGCGATCAGTGCACCCATCAGTTTCGGGTTGGCAATGGCGCGCCGAACGATCTCCAGCACGCGCTTCCACTCGCCGGACGCCACCATGAACACGGTCATGCACGGCACGGTCAGCAGCATGCGCCAACCGAAGATTTCCACGCCGCTCAAGGGGGTGAGCAGCGACGTGTAGTAATACATGACGGCAAAAAGCACCGAGGCTGAAACTGACAGAGCGATACCTTTAGACAAGCTGTCCTCGCAAGGTTGAAGGTGAAACGGGGGTGGAGGATACGTGGTTTTTCAGACGAATATTGACCGATCAATCAACACTGTCCAACTGTAGGAGCGAGCCTGCTCGCGATGGTGTGTCAGTTGACATCTATGTAGCTGACCCACCATCGCGAGCAAGCTCGCTCCTACAGTGGTTTTGTGATTTTCAGTTATTGCGCGGATTACGCCCCGACACAAAATGGCTCACATCATTGAACCCCGGTGTCGACGCATGCCCCGGCGTCACCAGCGAATCGATGAATGCCTCGTCCTCGGCCGTGATCCTCACCGCCTGCGCCTTAGTGTAGGCGTCCCACTGCGCTTCGGTACGCGGCCCGACAATGGCCGAGGTGACGGCGCTGTTGTTCAGCACCCAGGCAATCGCGAACTCGACGATGCCGACGCCGCGGCCTTGGGTGTACTGCTGGATTTGCTGGGCGATGTGCAGGGACTCGACGCGCCATTCTGTTTCCAGGATGCGTTTATCCTGACGTCCGGCACGGCTGTTGGCGTCCGGTTTCACATCAGGCGCGTATTTGCCGCTGAGCACCCCGCGCGCCAGCGGGCTGTAAGGCACCACGCCCAGACCGTAGTTTTGCGCCGCCGTGATCTGCTCGGTTTCAGCCTGGCGGTTGACGATGTTGTACAGCGGCTGGCTGATCACCGGCCGGTCAACGCCAAGTTTGTCGGCCACGCGAATGACTTCGGCGATGCGCCAGCCACGGTAGTTCGACAGGCCCCAATAACGGATTTTGCCTTGGCGAATCAGATCGCCAATGGCCGAGATCGTGACTTCCAGCGGCGTGTTGTGGTCTTCGCGGTGCAGGTAATAGATGTCGAGGTAATCGGTGCCCAGGCGCGTCAGGCTGTCATCGATGCCGTTGAACAGGTGTTTGCGGCTCAGGCCGCTGCGGTTGGGGACGCCGTCCATGGGGCCGAAGCCGACCTTGGTCGCCAGCACCCATTCATGGCGACGGCTGGCGATGGCCTCGCCGACGATTTCTTCGGAACGGCCGTTGGTGTAGACGTCGGCGGTGTCGATGAAATTGATGCCCTGGTCCCAGGCCTTGTCGATGATCCGCAGGGAATCTTCGGTGCTGGTCTGTTCGCCGAACATCATGGTGCCCAGGGTCAGGGTGGACACCTGCAGACCCGAATGACCCAGCGTGCGATAGCTCATGAGCAAATCCTTTTACCAGTGGGAAAGGCTCAATCAGATACCAGAACGATCGCCGGGAGCAAACGCAAATCTCAAACACACTCGAATCAAACTGTAGGAGCGAGCCTGCTCGCGAAGAACTTCAGGACACCACGTTTATCCAGGATAAACGCGTTATCGTTGACGTCCATCGCGAGCAGGCTCGCTCCTACAGTGGTCAGGTGGTGGTCAGGCGCGCAGGGTACGGGTCATGCGCAACGCCAACAGACTGCCGCAGACAATCACGCCCGCCAGCAGATACAGCGCCGCATCGGTCGAACCGGTGCTGTCCTTGACCCAGCCCACCAGGTACGGGCTGAGGAAGCCGGCCATCTGGCCCATCGAGTTGATCAGCGCCAGGCCACCCGCCGCAGCGCCGGCACTGAGCAGCGCGGTCGGCACCGGCCAGAACATCGGCAGGCCGGTGAGGGCGCCCATGGTGGCGATGGTCAGGCCGAGAATCGCGATGGCCGGGTTGGCGGCGAAGTTCACCGCAATCAGCAGCCCCAGCGCGCCCATCAACATCGGCACCACCAAGTGCCAGCGGCGTTCTTTGCGCAGGTCCGCCGAACGGCCAATCATCAGCATGAAAACGGCGGCTAGCAGGTACGGAATCGCACTGAGCCAGCCGATCACCAGGTTATCGCTGAAGCCCAGGTTCTTGATGATCGACGGCAACCAGAAGTTGATCGCGTACACGCCACTCTGGATGCAGAAGTAGATCAGGCCGAAAGCCCAGATCGGCGGGTTCTTGAACACCGCCAGCAGTGAATCGGACGTGGTTTTCGGTTTGTTGGCCAGATCGATAGCGTGGTCGGCTTCCAATACCGAGCGCTCGAACGGGGTCAGCCATTTGGCATTGGCGTAACTGTCGCTGAGCAGGAAGTAAGCCAGCGCACCGAGGATCACGGTTGGAATGCCTTGCATCAGGAACATCCACTGCCAGCCGGCGAGACCGCCCTGGCCTGCGCCGAAGTGGTTGAGAATCCAGCCGGAGAACGGGCTGCCGAGCAAACCGGATACCGGGATCGCCGACATGAACAGCGCCATGATGCGGCCACGGCGGAAGGTCGGGAACCACTGCGAGAGATACAGCACCACGCCCGGGAAGAAACCGGCTTCGGCAGCGCCGGTGAACAGGCGCAAGGTGTAGAACTCGGTCGGGCTGGTGACGAACAGCAGGCAGGTCGACAACGTGCCCCAGGTGATCATCATCAGTGCAATCCAGCGCCGTGGGCCGAATTTGGTCAGGGCCAGGTTGCTTGGCACACCGCACAGCACGTAACCGATAAAGAAGATGCCGGCACCGAGGCCGTACACGGTTTCGCTGAACTTCAGCGCGTCGAGCATCTGCAGCTTGGCAAATCCAACGTTGACCCGGTCGAGGTAGTTGAACAGGTAGCAGATGAAAATGAAGGGGATCAAACGCAGGGTGATGCGCTTGTAGACGGCGTTTTTGTCGTCAGCGATGGCGTCGGACGCTATGGCGCTCTGTGTCATGGCGGCTCTCTCTTTATTATGATTTTTTGCGATGCAAAGGGTAACGTTGATCGCCCAGAGAGTCTCGACCACCCTCAGGGTGGCTGTCTTTGTGCCTGAGCACAGGGTTTGCAACCAAGGCCTGTGCGGGTGAACAACCCGTTCCACCACCGTCTTCAAGGATCACTTGCATGTTCGAACTCGATCACGACCTGGCCCAGGACATCGTCGACCGGGCGATGGCTATCCTGCCGTACAACGTCAACGTCATGGACAGCCAGGGACTGATCCTGGGCAGCGGCGAGCCGGAGCGGGTCAACACCCGCCATGAAGGCGCGCAACTGGTCCTGGCCAACGGCCGCGTGGTGGAGATCAATGCGCAGACGGCGATTCATCTAAAGGGTGTGCAGCCGGGCATCAACCTGCCGCTGATGCTGGACCAGCGCCTGATCGGCGTCCTGGGCATCACCGGCGAACCCGAGCAACTGCGCACCTACGCCGAACTGGTGCGCATGACCGCCGAGATGCTGGTGGGCCAGCGTAACCAGCAGGCCGAACAGCAATGGCGGCGCCAGCGCTGCGATGATCTGCTGGCGTTGTTGCTCAGCGAAGCCGGGGATGCTCCGCGACTGGTCGATGAAGCGCAGCAGTTGGGCCTCAAGCCACAAATGACCCGGGTGCCGTACTTGTTCGAACTGGGCCTGGAACACGCTCCAGGGCAAACCGTCGAGGCACTCAGTGCCTGGTTGACCAGCCGTCACCCCGACAGTTGGTGCGTGAGCTCGGCCAAAACTTCATTGCTCTGGTGCCGGCCGGCCGGCCAGTCGGTCGATAACGAGCGCTTGCTGGACAAGCTCGATGGCCTTGGCTGGAACATCCTGCGTATCGCCGTGGGTGGGCAAGCCGACGGGCTGGCAGGGTTGCGCCGCTGCTATCGCCGGGTCGGTGACTTGCTGGCCTACGGACGCGAGGTGTTGCCGCGCTCCCGATTGCTGACGCTGAACCGCTATCGGCTGCCAGTGATGCTCTGGCGACACCGCAATGACGACGCCCTCGACGAATTGCTCAACCCGCTGCGCAAGGTCATTGCCAAGGACAGCAACGGCCAGTTGCTGGCGACCCTGCGCAGCTGGTGCGAACACGACGGCCAGAGCCAGGCCTGCGCCGATGCACTGGGCATTCATCGCAACAGCCTGCGTTATCGGATGGAGCGGATTGCCGAGCTGAGCGGGGTTGACCCGTTGCGCCTGGATGGGATGCTGGCGTTGTATCTCGGCGTCCAACTCCTCCCGCAAACCGACGCAGCTCCTACAGGGGAGGTGTGAATGCCGGTTTGTGGAAATGAACAATAATCCTCATCGGCGCTTGTGCAGCGGACCGGCGTTATTGTTCATGGCGGCTGGCAGCATGTGGAGATTGGAACTGGAGAATTCCCATGAAAATCGTGATCGCCCCCGATTCGTTCAAGGACAGCCTCAGCGCTCAAGGCGTGGCCGACGCCATTGCATTGGGATTGGCGCAAGTCTGGCCTGATGCCCAGCTGATCAAATGCCCGATGGCCGACGGCGGGGAAGGGACTGTCGAGTCGATTCTTGCCGCCTGCGAAGGCGAACAGCGCCGCACCGTGGTTCGCGGGCCGCTGGGTACAACGGTGGATGCCGCCTGGGGCTGGTTGCCGCAGAGCCACACCGCGATCATCGAAATGGCCGAGGCCAGCGGTTTGCAGTTGGTCCCGGTGGCGCAACGGGATGCGTGCATCAGCAGCACTTTCGGTACCGGGCAATTGATTCGCGCCGCGCTGGATGCCGGTGCTCAACGGGTGATCCTGGCGATTGGCGGCAGTGCGACCAATGACGGCGGCGCCGGTGCCATGCAAGCCCTGGGCGTGAAACTGCTGGATGCCCGGGGGCAGACGCTGTCACCGGGCGGCCTCGCCCTTGGGCAATTGGCCCACGTCGATCTGAGTGACATGGATCCGCGTCTGGCGCCGGTACGCTTCGACATCGCCGCCGACGTCAACAACCCGTTGTGCGGTCCCCACGGCGCTTCGGAGATTTTCGGCCCGCAAAAAGGCGCCTCGCCGGCGCAGGTCGAACAACTGGACTGTGCCCTGGGGCACTTTGCCGACCATTGCGCGACAGCCTTGGGCAAGGATGTCCGTGACGAGCCGGGCAGTGGCGCGGCGGGTGGCCTGGGTTTTGCCGCCAAAGCGTTCCTGGGGGCGCAGTTCAAGGCCGGGGTCGAGGTGGTTGCCGAGCTCGTGGGCCTGGCCGAGGCGGTTGCAGGCGCCGATCTGGTGATCACCGGGGAAGGGCGCTTCGATGCGCAAACCCTGCGCGGCAAGACGCCGTTTGGTGTGGCGCGTGTCGCCAGCCAGCAAGGCGTGCCGGTCATCGTCATTGCCGGCACCCTGGGCGACGGTTATCAGGCGCTCTATGAGCATGGCATCGACGCTGCGTTTGCCCTGGCGAGTGGGCCGATGACCCTGGACCAGGCCTGTGCCGAGGCGCCGCGCTTGCTGCGTGAGCGGGCGACCGACATCGCTCGCGTCTGGCGGATGGCCGTTCGCTGCGGCTGAGGGTTTTTCACAAAAGCCCTGATGGGAGTTTTGGCGGTGGAATTGAACGCCATGGTGGCGTGTTTCGCGATTTGAGATAGGGTTGAGGCTTGGAGCACCCGCGCGACAGGAGACAAACATGCGCTATTCAGCCTTGACCCAACGAATCGCCGGTGACGGAGCGGCGGCCTGGCAGATTCACGATCGAGCGCTGCAATTGCGCGAACAGGGTGTCGACGTCCTGCTGCTGTCAATTGGCGATCCCGACTTCGATACGCCGCAACCCATTGTCCAGGCGGCTATCGCCAGCCTGTTGGCCGGTGACACGCACTATCCTGAAGTGCGCGGCAGTCGGGGGCTGCGCGACAGCATTGCCCGCCGGCAGCGCCAACGCAGCGGTCAGGCGGTGGATGCCGGGCATGTGATCGTCTTTCCAGGCGCGCAGTGCGCGGTGTATTCGGTGGCGCAATGCCTGCTCGATCCGGGCGATGAAGTGATCGTCGCCGAGCCAATGTACGTGACCTATGAAGGTGTGATCGGCGCGTGTGCGGCCACAGTGGTCCCGGTGCCAGTGCGTCCGCAGAACGGGTTTCGCGTCGACCCGGCGGATGTCGCGGCACGGATCACGCCAAGGACTCGCGCCATCCTGCTCAATAGTCCGAACAATCCATCCGGCGCCAGTTTGTCACTGGCGATCTGGCAGGAGCTGGCGGCGCTGTGCATTCGTCACGATTTGTGGCTGATCAGCGACGAGGTCTACAGCGATCTGCTGTACGAGGGCGAGCACATCAGCCCCGCGAGCCTGCCTGGCATGGCCGAACGGACGGCGACGATCAACAGCCTGTCCAAGTCCCACGCCATGAGCGGTTGGCGGGTGGGCTGGGTGATCGGGCCCAAACCCATGGCCGGACACCTGGTCAATCTGTCGCTGAGCATGTTGTTCGGTATCCCGGATTTCGTGCAGAACGCCGCGCAGCTGGCGTTGGACCGTGACCTGCCGGAAGTGGCCTCGATGCGCGAAGAGTATCGCCAGCGTCGTGACCTGGTGTGTGCAAGTCTGGGCCAATGTCCGGGCCTCAAGCCGATTCGTCCGGATGGCGGAATGTTCGTGATGGTCGATGTACGCCAGACCGGGTTGTCGGCCCAGCGCTTCGCCGAACGGCTGCTGGAGGGCCATGGCGTCTCGGTGCTGGCCGGCGAAGCGTTCGGGCCGAGCGCGGCGGGGCATATCCGCATTGGGTTGGTGGTGGATCAGATGAAGCTGGCCGATGCCTGTCGGCGAATTGCATTGTGTGCGACAAATTTGCTGGAGGCGCGGCGGGCCTGATCGCCACAGCAAAAGATCGCAGCCTGCGGCAGCTCCTACAGGATTGATGTCCATCCACAAAACTGCGGTGAACCCGGTCCATGCAGGAGCTGCCGCAGGCTGCGATCTTTTGATCTTCAGCCTTTCCAAACTCCAGGATTCACCAAGTTCACAGGCCGCTCACCCGCCAGCGCCGCCAGCAGATTGTCCACCGCACACCGGGCCATTGCCTCGCGCGTCTCATGGGTCGCCGAGCCAATGTGTGGTGTCGCCACGACGTTATCCAACTGCAACAACGGCGAGTCCTGGTTCAATGGTTCGCGTTCGAATACGTCCAGCCCCGCCGCGCGAATCTGGCCCGTGCGCAAGGCTTCTATCATTGCCATTTCGTCGACCACCTTGCCCCGGGAAATGTTGATGAAGATGCTTTCGGGCCGCATCAGCGCAAACTCCTCTGCACCGATCAGCCCTTCGGTTTCAGCGGTCAGCGGCAACGTCAGGCATATGAAATCCGCCTGTTGCAACAGCGCGGTCAGACTGCGGTACTGCGCGTTGAACCGCTGTTCCACCGCCGGTTTCGGCGAATGGCTGTGATAAATCACCGGCATGCCGAAACCGAAGTGCCCGCGCTGGGCCAGCGCCTCGCCAATGCGACCCATGCCAATGATGCCCAGGGTTTTACCGTGCACGTCGCTGCCGAAATGCGTGGGGCCGATGTTGCGGGTCCAATTGCCTTCGCGAATCATGTTTGCCAATTCCACGACGCGCCGGGCCGTTGCCAGGATCAGCGCGAAACCCGTGTCGGCGGTGGTTTCTGTCAATACATCCGGCGTATTGCTGAGCAGGATGCGCCGCTCGGTCAGGTAGTCGACGTCGTAGTTATCGACACCCACCGAGACGCTGGCAATGGCTTGGAGGTTGGGTGCCAGATCGAGCAGTTCGGCATCCAGTTTCAGGCTGGCACCCAGCAAGCCGTGGGCGCGGGGCAGGGCATCGCGCAGTTTGCCCAGGCCCTCGGCATCAAGGCTTTCGATCAGCGTCACTTCGGTCTGCTCGTGCAGGCGAGCCATCAGCAGCGGCGAGAGTTTCTTGTACAGGACGACCTGCTTTTTCATCTTCGAGATCTCAACTTCAATTCAGGAATGTGCCGTGGCGGTGCGCGTTACCGTGGCCGCGGGCCGCTCCCGATCGCTGGCGCCGGGCTTGAGGAGAATGGTCAGCAGCACCGAGAACATCAGCGCGCCGCTCATCAACAGGTACGAGGCGGCGGGCGAGCCGGTGGAGCTGTTCAGGTAACCGACCAGATAGGAACCGCCAAAGGAACCCAGGGCGCCCATGCTGTTGATCAGCGCCATGGCGCCGCCCGCAACGTTGGCCGGGAGGATCTCCGGAATGATTGCGAAGAACGGTCCGTAAGGCGCGTACATGCAGGCGCCGGCAATCACCAGCAGGGTGTAGGACCACCAGAAGTGTTCGGCACCCAAGGCGTAGGAACCATAGAAGGCAATCGAAGCAATCAGAAGTGGCGGCCAGACGAAACGTTTACGTTTTTGCAGTTTGTCCGAACCCCAGGACACCAGCAGCATGCCGATCACCGCGGCCAGGTACGGCAGCGCCGACAGCCAGCCGGCCTGAATCATGTCCATTTGCGCGCCGGCCTTGAGGATTGATGGCAGCCACAACACGAAACCGTACACGCCAATGCTCCAGCAGAAAAACTGCAGGGCCAGGATGATCACTTTGGGTGAGCGGAACGCTTCGGCGTAGTTCTTCACGGCCTTGATGCCGACCTGTTCGGCGGCCAGTGCGCTTTCCAGGTCCTGTTTTTCCTGATCGTTGAGCCACTTGGCTTGTGACGGGCGATCATCGGCCAGGCGCCACCAGATGAATGCCCACAACACCGCTGGCAAACCTTCGACGATGAACATCCAACGCCAGCTGTAGTGTTGCACCAGATAGCCCGAGACCACCGACATCCAGAGCATGGTCACCGGGTTGCCGAGGATCAGGAAGGTGTTGGCCCGCGAGCGTTCGGCGCGGGTGAACCAGTGGCACAGGTAGATCAGCATCGCCGGCATCACTGCCGCTTCGACCACGCCGAGCATGAAGCGGATGACGATCAGCCAGTAGGCGTTGGAGACGATCCCGGTCAACGTCGCCAAGCCGCCCCAGAGGATCAGGCTGACGAAAATCAGCTTCTTCACGCTGTGTTTCTGCGCGTAGATCGCGCCGGGTACCTGGAAGAAAAAGTAGCCGAGGAAGAACAGCGCGCCGAGCATCGACGACAGGCCTGGTGTGATCATCAGGTCGGCCGCCATGCCGGATGCGGCGGCGAACCCATAGTTGGCGCGATCCAGATACGCCAGGCTATAGGTGATGAACACGATGGGCATGATGTACCACCAGCGGCGGGTGGCGAGCGTTGCGGTTTTCATGGTGGTGCTCCTGAGCTTGTTGTTTTTGTCGCAGCAGGTAACGGTTTGAATCTTTAGTGACTGTGCTGGCCTCATCGCGAGCAGGCTCGCTCCTACGTTGGATCTACGTTCGACACAAATCCTCTGTAGGAGCGAGCTTGCTCGCGATGGCGACCTCAAATTCGCTGACCATTTCGGATCGGGTCGGCAACCCCTCCATATCCCCGCGGCTTTGCACCGCCCGGCTGCCAATCCAGTTGGCGCGTTTCACGGCCTCGACCACGCTTTGGTTTTCCAACAGCGCGCTGATCATGCCGACGGCAAAACCATCGCCGGCACCCACCGTATCGACCACCGTTGCCACCGGCACGCCGGCCACGAAACCCTGATCAACATGTGTGCGGTAGTAAGCCCCGTGCGGGCCAAGCTTGATCGCCACGGCTTCGGCGCCCTGGTCGAGGTAGAAGGCGGCGATGTCGGCCGGGTCTTCGAAACCGGTCAGCAAGCGACCTTCGCTCAACCCCGGCAGCACCCAATGGGCGAGGGCGGCGAGGCGGTTGATCTCGGTGATCATTTGTTGCTCGCTGGCCCACAGGCTCGGGCGCAGGTTCGGGTCGAAGGACACACTGCGCCCGGCCTCGCGCATGCAGGTCATCAATTCGAACGACATCTGCCGCGCCGACTCCGAGAGCGCCGGAGGAATGCCGGTGGCGTGCAGGTGTCGGGCCTTGAGCAATTGGGGCACGATCGAGTGCGGTGACAGGTGACTGGCCGCCGAACCACGGCGGAAGTACTCGACCACCGGATCGCTGCCATCGTCGGTGCGGGACTTGAGTTGAAAACCGGTCGGGTGGGCGGTGTCGATGTCGACGTGGCGGCAATCCAGGCCTTCTTTTTCCAGAGTATCGACCACGAACCGGCCCAGCGAATCGGCACCGACACGGCTCAGCCATGCCACGTTGAAGCCCAGTCGGGAAAGGCCAATGGCAACGTTGCTGTCAGCGCCGGCAATGCGTTTGTGAAAAGCGCCGACGCTGGCCAGATCACCCGCCTGCTCGGCGACGAACATCGCCATGGTCTCGCCGAAGGACAGAATATCGATCTCAGACATGAGCACTCTCCAGCTGCGATTGGCCGAGGTGGGCGAGGGCAGCGACGTGCTCGGTGGTCAGTTGCACCAGGTCATCGCCTTGCAGCGGATATTCCGCGGCCCGCATAACGCCCTGGGCCATGTGCTGCAGCAGGTGTTCCCACTGTTGCAGGTCACTGGCGGCGGGCGGGATGGCGACCAGTTTGCCGTCGGCACGGCGCGTGACCGCTTTGCAGTGCACATAACCGACGTGACGACCGAGCAACCGCGCGGCGCTGGCGGCGGACTGGTCCTGCCAGTGCCAATTGCCGATGTCGAAGGTCATTTTGATCGGCAGCTCGTGCCGCTCGACGTCCGCGAAAAAGCGCTGGAAGGGTTCAATGCGGCCGCCGTGCAGGGTCTGGTCGTTTTCCACCAGCAACTGCACGGCGCTTTCGCCCAGCACTCGGGCGAGGGTTTGCAGATCGCTGTTGTCGGTGAAATAGCCCAGCGACACTTTCAGCCATTTGGCGCCGAACGCCTGGGCGCGTTGCAGGGCCGTGATCAATTCGGGGTTGGGCCTGGATTGCCCGGCCAGCCATAGCTCCATGGGTGATGAATACACGCTCTGCAGGCCTTCTGCCTGAGTGGCATCGGCCAGTTGAGCAGGGTCCTCGATGGTCAGTAATTCCTCACGCCACTCAATGCGCGTGGCGCCGGCGGCGGCGAGAATCTCGATGAAGCTGCCTTGGCCGCGTTGACGCACAAGTTCGGCGCCGTAGCTGGAAAGGCTGATGGAAACGGCTGGTCTGTTCATTGTTTTTCTACCTCTGAAACCGGTTTCATTTTTGTTCAAATTTTTTTGTGGTGCTAGTCAGGGCCCCATCGCGAGCAGGCTCACTCCTACAATGGGCCTATATTCACAAATCCACTGTAGGAGCGAGCCTGCTCGCGATGGCGTCTTAACATTCAACGCAAATTCCCAAGGGTCGAACCCCGCACAACCAACCGCGCCGAAAAATCCAGCGTCCGCACCGCCCCGTCATCCCCCCGCAGCCGCTTGAGCAGACACTCGAACGCGCTGGCGCCCATCTCGGTAGTCGGCTGCGCGAGGGCGGTAATGCCGCTGCCCACCAACGGGTACCAATCCAGGTCATCGAGGGCGATCAAGCCCACGTCGTCGAACAGGTTGCACTGGAGTTCACGCAACGCATGGGTGCTGGCCAGCGCCGCAACCCCGTTCGCGCAAAACAACGCCTTAGGGCCGGGGCCAGGCGCGTCGAGGAAGGATTTCAGCTGTGCGGTCAGCTCGCTGCCGGTTTCGATGTGCGTGCCGCGAAGTGCTGGGCGTTGCCCGATTTGCGCCTTGAAGCTGCTGACCCGCTCGATTCGCGAACTGGTGCCGTCGAACGGCTCGGTGACCAGCAACACATCGCGATAACCGCGCTCTTCAAGATGGGCGAGGGCCATCTCGATGGCCTGCGGGTTGTTCAGCCCGACCATATCGCTATCAAGGTGCTCCACCTTGCGATCCACCAGTACCATGGGCATTTCCCGGTGCAGTTCGTGCAATTGGTCGCGGTGATGACCGAGGGTGTTCACGATCAGGCCTTCGATGTTGTACGAGCGCAGCAGGGCCAGGTGCTGGCGCTCTTGCTCGTCGTCGCGGTCGGTGTTGCACACCACCAAGCTATAGCCGTGCTGACGGCAGGCGGTTTCCACCCCGTGCATCACGGCAATTGAATAAGGGTTGCGGATATCGGCCACCAGCATGCCGATCAGGCGGGTGCGCCCGCGTTTCAGGCCGCGGGCCATCTGGTTCGGGCGATAGCCGAGTTCGGCAATTGCCTGTTCGATGCGCTGGGCAATGGCATCGGAGAGCAGGGCGCGATCATCGCCAATGAACCGCGAAACGCTGGCCTTGGAGACCTTGGCGTGTTCGGCCACGTCGAGCATGGTCACGCGGCTGCGCTGGGCGGCGGAGAAATCGTTCACGGTCTGAAACCTTCTTATTGGATTTATAAGGTCGAGTGCTTCGTGAGATAGCGCTGAAACCGGTTTCAGAAGACACCAAAAGTCAATTCGCCGTCAAGCCCCGAATGGTTGATTGTCGAACAATGACCGACAAGCGGCGCTCAGGCCAACACGCTCAACCACGCAGAACCCAGCAATAACAGGCCCATGCAGCGGTTCAAGCGTTGCATGGCACGGGGTGAGCGCAACCAGCGGCTTGAACCGGCACCGAGCGCCGCCCAGGCCGCGAGACATGGCAGGGAAACCAGAAAAAAACCCAGCGACAAATACATCACCTGCACTGCGCGATGCTCGCCATCCCCGGCGAATACGCTGACCACCGCCAGCGCCATCATCCAGGTTTTCGGGTTGACCAGTTGCAGGCTGGCGGCACCCATCCATCCCAGGCGCGCTTCGTTGTCGCGCGCGGCAATGTCTGTCACCGGGGCATTGAAAATCTGCCAGGCCAGATAGCTCAGCCACGCCACGCCGGCCCATTGCATGGCACCTTGCACGGCGGGCCACGCGGTCAATGATGAACCGATGCCCGTGCCCACCAGCAATACGAGGGTCGCAGCACTGGCACAGGCGCCGACGATGATCGGCACAGCCGCGACCCACCCGTATCGAGCGCTGTTGCTCAGCACCAGAATATTGGTCGGGCCGGGGGTGATCGAGGCTACAAAGGCAAACAGCAGGAAAGGCAACAAAGTCGGGAATGAGGGCAGCATCGCGGGCTAACTCCGGTGAAGATCAGTGAAGTCGATCTTCACAATCCCGGGCTTATCTGTCTGGAAGATTTGAGCAGCGCTTGCGGTACAGCGCCGGCGTCAGGCCATAGGCGCGCATGAACCAGCGCCCCAGATGGCTCTGATCGGCAAAGCCCAGTGCCATTGCCACCGCCGCCGGTTGTTCGCCACGGACCAGCAGGCGGCGGGCGGTTGCCAGGCGCAGTTGTACCAGATACGCGTGGGGTGCCATGCCATAGGCAGCCTTGAACGCGCGGGTCAGGCGAAAGCGATCGACACCTGTGACGGCGGCCAGTTGATCGAGGCCGATGTCGTATTGCGCGTTGGCATGCAGGTATTCCCGGGCTTTGTGTGCCACCTGCGGCAGACGCGGGTCCTGGCCATCGCGGGCACGCCAGTGCAAGTGGCTGGTGAGGCGCTCGAGCAAACCGTCGAGGGCGGTCTGGCGGACGATCTTCAGTTCACCGCGATGCAGGGTTTCAAACGCCAGGCTGGTGGCCTGGGCCAGACGCGCATCGCAGGCCAGGGTGGCGGCGAAGCTCAGCTGGCTGTTGTCGGGGGCATGATCGAACACGGCGCTGAGTTCGCGTTGCAACCACTGCGGGTCGAGGTACAGCATGCGGTAGGTGAAACCGTCGGCGGTCGGCGCTTCACCGTCATGGATGTCACCGGGTTCCAGCAGAAACACCTTGCCCGGCGTGCTCTGGTGCCTGGCCCGTCGGCAATTGAATTGCTGGACCCCTTGCTCGGTGACGCCCACCAGATAACTGTCGTGCCAGTGCGGGTCATAGGCGTGACCTTCGAAATGCGCGCGCAGGGTCTCGATGCCGGTGTCGGCATCCCGGGCCAGGTCGATCCAGTTGTGAGCGCTCATGGGGTACCTGCGAAACGGTTTGCCGGGCTATTTAACGCCTCGGCCGAGGGCCATGCCTAGAACGTTTGTGCAGTCATCAGCCGAACAGGCCGGCGGCGATGTTGATCGAGAACCCGAGAATGGCAGTGTTGAACAAAAAGCCGATCAGCGACTGCGCCAGCACGATCTTGCGCATGCCTGGCGTGGCGACGCCGACATCCGAAGTTTGCACTGCCACGCCGATGGTGAACGAGAAGTACAGGAAGTCCCAGTAGTCGGGCGTCGTCAGGCCTTCGGCAAAGCGCAGCGCCGGCTCCTTGCCATTCCAGATGTAATACAGCCGCGCGTAATGCAGGCTGAAGATGACGCCGATCAGCAGCCATGAGCCGATGACGGTCAGCGCGGTGAAACCGTAACGCATCAGTTTGCGGGTGGTTTCCAGGTCTTTGCTGCCGGCCAGTTCGAAGGTGATGGTCGCCAGGCTGGCCAGTGCCGCAATGCACACCAGCGCCAGCACCAGCCCGGCGTTTTCGTCCTCGATTTCGGCGATGCGTTTTACGTCAGTCGCTTTCGAACGCACGGTGAGGCAGAACATCAGCAACAGGTAGATCCAGACGCCGGCATTCCAGCCGATGAGGATCTTGCTGATCGGCGAATCGGCCGGAGCCAGAATGCCCACCGCGATGCCCAGCAGGATGGCGGCGGACAGGCGAGGGTGGGTGCGTGCGAGGAAGATCATGGAGGCTCGTTGGTTCGGGGCATTGCAAACACCTTAGCCCAGGTGACCACATTCTTGAAATCAATGAAGCCCCCCTGTAGGAGCGAGCTTGCTCGCGATGGACTCCCAGGCACCGCGTTTATCCAGCAGACACGCGTTATCGTTAACGACCATCGCGAGCAAGCTCGCTCCTACAGGGTGGTGTGTGGGTTAGCGCTTGCGCACCAGCTTCATCACCACCACAAAAAACACCGGCACGAACACCACGGCCAGGGTCGCGGTGATCATCCCGCCGATCACCCCGGTGCCGATGGCCTGCTGGCTCGCGGAACTGGCGCCAGTGGCAATCGCCAGCGGCACCACGCCAAGAATGAACGCCAGCGAGGTCATGACAATCGGCCGCAACCGCAGGCGTGCCGCTTGCAAGGTCGCATTGATCAGGTCGTGGCCTTCGTCGTACAGGCTCTTGGCGAACTCGATGATCAGGATCGCGTTCTTTGCCGACAGGCCGATGATGGTGATCAGCCCGACCTTGAAGAACACATCGTTGGGCATCCCGCGCAAGGTCACCGCCAGCACCGCGCCGAGCACACCCAGCGGCACCACCAGCAGCACCGAGGTGGGGATCGACCAGCTCTCGTACAACGCCGCCAGGCACAGGAACACGATCAACAGCGACAACCCCAGCAGGATCGGTGCCTGGCTGCCGGACAATCGTTCCTGCAACGACAACCCGGTCCATTCCTGGCCCAGGCCTGCCGGACCTTGCGCCACCAGCCGCTCGATCTCGGCCATGGCCTCGCCGGTGCTGTGGCCCGGCGTCGGTTCACCGGAAATGCTGATTGCCGGGTAGCCGTTGTAGCGGGTCAACTGCGCCGGGCCCTGAGTCCACCTGGCCTGCACGAAGGCCGACAACGGCACCATTTTGTCGTGGGTGTTACGCACGTGAATCTTCAGCAGGTCAGCCACCTGACTGCGCTGGTCGCCCTCGGCCTGCACCACGACGCGCTGCATCCGCCCCTGATTGGGAAAGTCGTTGATGTAGGCCGAGCCCACGGCCGTGGACAGCACGTTGCCGACGTCGGCAAAGGACACACCCAGCGCGTTGGCCTGCTTGCGGTCGACGATCAGTTGCACCTGCGGTGCCTCGGCCAGGGCGCTTTCGCGCACGTTCATCAGGATCGGGCTTTTTTCGGCCGCCGCGAGCAGGTCGGTGCGAGCCTCCATCAACTTCTCATGGCCGAGGCCGCCGCGATCCTGCAGGCGAAATTCGAATCCGCTGGAGGTACCCAGGCCATCCACGGGCGGTGGCAGTACGGCAAATGTCACCGCGTCCTTGATCTGGCTGAGGGCAACGTTGGCCCGGTCGGCAATCGAGCTGGCCGAATCGTCGCTGCCACGCTCGGACCAGTCTTTGAGCGTGCTGAACGCCAGCGCCGCATTCTGCCCGCTGCCGGAGAAGCTGAATCCGAGAATCACCACGCTGTCACGAACGCCCGGCTCCCCGGCGTTGTGCGCTTCAACCTGCTCGGCCACCTGCACTGTGCGGTTCTTGCTCGCACCCGGTGGCAATTGAATGTCGGTGATGGTGTAACCCTGGTCTTCCACCGGCAGGAACGAGGAGGGCAGGCGACTGAAGCACACGGCCAGACCCACCAGCAACACACCGTAGATCAGCAGGAAACGCCCGCTGCGTTTCAGTGCATAGGCAACCCAGCCTTGATAGCGTTCGGTCAGTTGCTCGAAGCGACGGTTGAACCAGCCAAAGAAGCCGGTCTTTTCGTGGTGTTCGCCCTTGGCAATCGGCTTGAGCAACGTCGCGCACAGGGCCGGGGTCAAGGTCAGGGCGAGGAACGCCGAGAACAGGATGGACGTGGCCATCGACAGCGAGAACTGCTGGTAGATCACCCCGACCGAGCCCTGCATGAACGCCATCGGAATGAACACCGCGACCAGCACCAGGGTGATGCCGATGATGGCCCCGGTGATCTGCCGCATGGCCTTGCGCGTGGCTTCCTTGGGCGACAAGCCCTCGGTGGCCATGATCCGCTCGACGTTCTCCACCACCACGATGGCGTCGTCCACCAGAATGCCGATGGCCAGCACCATGCCGAACATGGTCAGCACGTTGATCGAAAACCCCAGCGCCAGCATCGTTGCAAAGGTGCCCATCAGCGCCACCGGCACTACCAACGTCGGAATCAGTGTGTAGCGGATGTTTTGCAGGAACAGGAACATCACCGCGAACACCAGCAACATCGCCTCGCCGAGGGTGTAGACGACCTTGGTGATCGAGACTTTGACGAAGGGCGAGGTGTCGTACGGGATCTTGTATTCGACGTTCGCCGGGAAGAAGCGCGACAGCTCATCCATCTTCGCCCGCACCAGGGTCGCGGTGTTCAGGGCGTTGGCACCGGGCGACAACTGCACGGCGACGGCGGTGGATGGCTTGCCGTTCAGGCGCGTGGAAAACTGATATTCCTGGCTACCGATCTCGACCCGCGCCACGTCGCTGATGCGCACGGTAGAACCGTCCGGGGTGGCCTTGAGGACGATGTCGGCAAACTCTTCGGGGGCCGACAGCTGACCCTTGACCAGAATGGTTGCGGTGATTTCCTGGGTGGTGCGGGTCGGCAGATCGCCGATGCTGCCGGCCGACACCTGGGCATTTTGCGCGACGATGGCAGCATTGACGTCCGCCGGTGTCAGGTTGAAGGCGAGCAGCTTCTGCGGGTCGATCCAGATCCGCATCGCCCGCTCGGCGCCGTACAACTGTGCCTTGCCGACGCCGTCCAGGCGCTTGATTTCGTTCATCACATTGCGCGCCAGGTAATCGCTGAGCGCTACGTCGTCGAGTTTGCCGTCGCTGGAGGTGAGGCTGATCAACAGCAGGAAACCGGAGGAGACTTTCTCCACCTGCAAACCTTGCTGGATCACCGCTTGGGGCAGGCGTGACTCCACGGCTTTCAGGCGGTTCTGCACATCGACCTGAGCCAATTCCGGGTTGGTGCCCGGCTGGAAGGTGGCCTTGATGGTCGCGCTGCCGAGGCTGCTCTGGGATTCGAAATACAACAGGTGATCGGCGCCGTTGAGCTCTTCCTCGATCAGGCTGACCACGCTCTCGTCCACGGTTTGCGCCGAAGCGCCCGGGTACACGGCGTAGATTTCGACTTGTGGCGGCGCGACATTCGGGTACTGCGCCACCGGCAGTTGCGGAATGGCCAGCGCACCGGCCAGCAGGATGAACAGGGCAACCACCCAGGCGAACACCGGGCGGTCGATAAAGAACTGCGGCATAAAAAGCGTCCTGCTTACTGACCAGTCACCTGGGCAAGTGGAAGAGGGGTGTCGTCGATTTGCACTTTCTCGCCGACGCGAGCGTGCTGCAGACCCTCGATGACGATGCGGTCGCCTGCTTTCAGGCCACTGGTGACGATCCAGCGATCGTTCTGCACAGCGCCCAGTTCGACCGGTTGCTGGCCGACCCGCTGTTCGCCGTCGAGCAGCAGCACCTGGGCGATGCCGGCGCTGTCGCGCTGGATGGCCCGTTGCGGCACGCTGATGCCCTGCTGGTTGACCGCTTGTTCCAGGCGTACGCGCACGAAACTGCCGGGCAGCAAGTCAAGGTCGGGGTTGGGGAACTCACTGCGCAGAATGATCTGGCCGGTGCCCGGGTCGACGGTGATGTCGCTGAACAGCATTTTGCCCGGCAGCGGGTAGAGGCTGCCGTCATCCTGAATCAGCGTGGCCTTGGCCTGGTCCTGGCCGACCTGCTGCAACTGGCCGGAACGGAAGGCGCGGCGCAGCTCGTTGAGTTCGCGGGTGGACTGGGTCAGGTCGGCGTGAATCGGGTTCAGTTGCTGAATCAGCGCCAGCGGCGTGGTTTCGTTCTGCCCGACCAGTGCGCCTTCGGTGACCAGCGCGCGACCGATACGCCCGGAAATCGGCGCCGTGACCGTGGCATAACCGAGGTTCAACCGGGCGCGCTCCACCGCCGCCTTGTTGGCGGCGACGTCGGCGGCGGTCTGCCGGGCGTTGGCCCGGGCGTTGTCGTAGTCCTGACCGCTGATGGCCTTTGCGTCGATCAACTGGGCGTAGCGCTGTTCCTGCAATCTGGCCTGGAACGCATTGGCCTCGGCCTTGCGCAATGCCGCTTCAGCGCTGTCCAGGTCAGCCTTGAACGGCGCCGGGTCGATGCGGAACAACACATCGCCCTGTTTCACGTCACTGCCTTCACGGAAGGTCCGCTGCAAGACCACGCCGGCCACGCGGGCACGCACTTCGGCCATGCGCGGCGCAGCAATCCGTCCGCTCAGTTCACTGCTGATGGTCAGTGGCCGCGCTACGATGGTCTCGATGCGCACCGTGGCCAGCGGCGCCTGTTCCTCGGCATTCGTGGACTTGTCACACGCACCCAGTGTCAACGCCAGAGCAATCAGACTGAGCCTGGCAAGCAGATTCTTCGACATGTAATACCCCAATAAAGACCCCCAGCATCCTACTGGGCGAAGGCGAGGGTAGCGGTGAAGCTTTGTTGGTGCTGTGTGAAATTGTGTAAGGGTTTTACTCGGGTGGGCGTGAGGGCGTATATCCTTCAGTCCTTGATTTCTATTGCGCCCGACAGATCGCTTTCGCGGGCAAGCCCGCTCCTACAGTGGTCGGTGGTGTTCATATCATTTTTGTTCACCTCAAATCCCTGTGGGAGCGAGCCTGCTCGCGAAGAGGCCGGTGCAGACGCTACAGCTCTTTCTGGAAACACCCCATGCCCAACATCCTCCTGGTCGAAGACGACACCGCCCTCGCCGAACTGATTGCCAGCTACCTGGAACGCAACGGTTATTCCGTCAGCGTGATCGGTCGTGGTGACCATGTGCGCGAACGTGCGCGGCTCAATCCGCCGGACCTGGTGATCCTCGACCTGATGCTGCCCGGCCTCGACGGCTTGCAAGTCTGTCGCCTGCTGCGCGCCGATTCGGCGACCCTGCCGATCCTGATGCTCACCGCCCGCGACGACAGCCACGACCAGGTCCTGGGCCTGGAAATGGGTGCCGACGACTACGTGACCAAACCCTGCGAGCCGCGGGTGCTGCTGGCCCGGGTGCGGACCTTGTTGCGCCGCAGCAGCCTCAGCGAGCCGCAGACCGCCAACGACCGCATTCTGATGGGCAACCTGTGCATCGATTTGTCCGAACGCACCGTGACCTGGCGCGAGCAATTGGTGGACCTGTCCAGCGGTGAGTACAACCTGCTGGTGGTGCTGGCCCGGCATGCCGGTGAGGTGTTGAGCCGCGACCAGATCCTGCAACGCCTGCGCGGCATCGAGTTCAACGGCACCGACCGTTCGGTGGACGTGGCGATTTCCAAGCTGCGGCGCAAATTCGACGACCACGCGGGCGAGGCGCGCAAGATCAAGACCGTATGGGGCAAGGGTTACCTGTTCAGTCGTTCCGAGTGGGAATGCTGAGCCGATGTTCAGAATCCTCTTTCGTTTGTACCTGGTGACCATCGTCTCGTTCAGCGCGGCGATCTATCTGGTGCCGGATCTGGTGGTCAAGGTGTTCCACGAGCGCTTTGTCACCTACAACCTCGATTACTCCCGCGGATTGCAAACGCTGATCGTCAAACAGTTTCACGCAGCCCCGGCCGGGCAGTGGCCGGCCCTGGCGGCTGAAATGGACAAGGACTTCAATCCACTGCACATCGTGCTCAGTGGCAATGACGACAGCAGCCTGACGCCTGATGAACAGCAGCGCTTGCGCCGCGGCGAGAACGTCGTGCGCGTCGGCGACTGGGGCTGGCGCACGCTGGCGGTCGCACCGCTGAATGAGCGCACCGTGGTGCAAATGGTCGTGCCACCCGATCCGCTGGACGTCAACCTGTTGTACTGGAGCATCAACGTGCTGATCGGCGCGACCATGCTCGCGTGTCTGTTGCTGTGGCTGCGCCCGCACTGGCGTGATCTGGAACGTCTCAAGGGCGCGGCCGAACGCTTTGGCAAGGGCCACTTGAGCGAGCGCACGCAAATTTCCCCGAGTTCCAACATCGGCAGCCTGGCCAGCGTTTTCGACACCATGGCCGGCGACATCGAGAACCTGCTCAACCAGCAACGGGATTTGCTCAATGCGGTGTCCCACGAGTTGCGCACCCCGCTGACGCGCCTGGACTTCGGCCTGGCGCTGGCGCTGTCCGACGACTTGCCGGCGGCCAGCCGCGAGCGCCTGCAAAGCCTGGTGGCGCACATTCGGGAACTCGATGAACTGGTGCTGGAGTTGCTGTCCTACAGTCGCCTGCAAAACCCGGGGCAGTTGCCGGAGCAGGTCGAGGTGTCGCTGGATGAGTTCATCGACAGCATCCTTGGTAGCGTCGACGAAGAGCTGGAATCCCCGGAAATCGTCATCGACGTGCTGCTCCACGGCCAGCTCGAACGCTTCAGCCTGGACCCGCGCCTGACCGCTCGCGCCCTGCAAAACCTGCTGCGCAACGCCATGCGCTACTGCGAGAAGCGTATCCAGATCGGTGTTCAGGTGTATGTCGGCGGTTGTGAGATCTGGGTCGACGATGACGGCATTGGCATTCCGGATGACGAGCGTGAGCGGATTTTCGAACCGTTCTACCGCCTCGACCGCAGCCGCGACCGCGCCACGGGTGGTTTCGGACTGGGGCTGGCGATCAGCCGCCGCGCGCTGGAGGCCCAGGGCGGCACGCTGACGGTGCAAGCCTCGCCGCTGGGCGGGGCGCGGTTTCGCTTGTGGTTGCCGGCTTCGGCCTGATTGCGACAAGCGGCAGCTTCTTCTGTCAACTTTGACAGTAGCAAGACGCTGCGCTTGCGCGTTTCATTGGTCTGCGACCTCAAGAGAAGGCGGCAGGCTGGAGGAAAAGAATGAGCGCGCCAACAATAAGAATCAGCGGGCGAGGCACGATCAGTGCAATCCGGGATGTCAAAGTCGAGAGTGTGTCGACAAAATTCGCGATGGTCCTGCCCGATGGCGGCTATAGCAGATTGGCGATCAGGATCGGACCCAACATCACCGCAGAGGGTCGCGCCTGTTTTCTGGTTGGCGATGCAGTGAAATATACGATGACGAAGGGGGCAGACGGAGAGCTGCTGAGCGCACACGACCTTGAGCGGGTGGGCGTCGATGTCTGGACAACGTGATGGCTTGCGGGGTCTTTTCCGGTCCCGCAGGCCATTGTCTGTGCTTCAAGCGCTCAACCGACTGCGCAACAGCTTCGCCATCTCCTCCAGATCCGCCATCGGCTGATGCCCGATGAGCATCCAGGCGTGTTCCATGTCGGCCCAATACACGATGTTCATCTCGCGCCGCTGTTCCCGGGCGAAATGGCGGCTGCCGCTGTTGGAGCGGGTGACGCACAGCGCCATGGGGCCGTGCTCCGGATCGAGGTAGGTGATCTGGGCGATGGGCACACCGTCGTACTCGAGGATTTGCGCGCGCTTGAACTCGGCACGGGGCAGGCTCAGTTTTGCCGGCGCGAGGTCCAGGCCCAGACGCTCATCGATGGTCCGCAGTTGTGCCCGTTGCGCGGCTTCATCAGCGGGTAAATGATCCAGCGTTTGCGGCACGTAGAGCGCCATGTAATCGGCCACCTCACCGCGCCAGTTGTGTGTTAGCCGACTCGCTTGCCAGCCGAGAAACAGCCGGTCCGCCAGCACGCCGCCGGCCAACAGTGCGGCCGCGGCGGCAAGGAACCAGCGCCGGTTGAGCCCGGGGCGGACGGGCGAGGGCAGCGTCGCGAGCATGGCTTGCAGGCGATCCACCGGCGCCTGTCGGGCCAGTTCATCGTAGGCGTCCTTGAACGGCAGGCTGCTGCGATCGAGCCATTGCAGGCGCAGGCTGAGCATCGGATCAGCAATGATGGCCGCGTCGATGCGCGAGCGCTGCTCGGCATCGAGTTGGTCGTCGAGGTAAGCCACCAGTTGTTCGTCCGAGGTTCTCGTACTCATCAATGTTCTCCTCGGTAAGGGTGCGGCACCGCGTGCAATGGTGGATATTCGGCCAGTTTCGCCCGAGCGGCGGCCAGGCGACTCATCACCGTGCCGATGGGCACTTGCAGCACGTCGGCGACTTCGCGGTAGGACAAGCCTTCGACGTAGGCGAGAAACACTGTTTCGCGCTGGGTCTCGGGCAACGCATCGACGCGACGGATGACCTGTGCCGCCAATACATGGGTCTGGGCCACGGATTCACCATCGAACGACAAGGCGTCATCGGCATCCACCTGGCCCTGACCCTGACGCACCCGCTGGGAGCGGACTTCGTTGAGCCAGATCGAATGCAGAATGCTCAGCAGCCAGCGGTCCATGCGCGTTCCCGCCACGAATTGCGCGGCCCGCTCCAGCGCCCGCACACAGGTGGCCTGCACCAGGTCATCGGCGACATGCCGTTGCCGGGACAACAGCAGGCCGTAGCGCCATAAACGCGCCAGATGCTGGTTCAGTTCCGTTCGTATTGTCTGATCGCTGGCGATGGCGACCTCCGTCCGCTCAGGTTTTCAGGTTTTCGATGAGTCGTTGATGGCTTCGGCGAGGTCCTGGTACTCCTCGCATTGAGTGCTGCCGCAGATGGATCTGATCTGCTGCAGTTGCTCCTGCGCGAGATCCAGCCGGCCTTTGATCACATAGGCCTCGCCGAGGTATTCGCGGACTTGCGCGTACTGCGGGTCGAGTTTCACCGATTGCAGGTAATAGCCGATGCCTTCGTCGGTACGCCCCAGTTTACGCGTGGCGTAGCCGCGATAGTTCAATGCTTTTGCCGTATTTGGCTTTTTCAGCGTGTCGAGCAGGGCCAGGGCTTCTTCGTAACGTCCGTCCTTGGCCAGTTGCCAGGCGTAGTTGGTGCGGTCTTCGTCCGGCACCAGGTTGCTGGTCTGCCTTACGCACCGATGCGATCGGGTATCCAGCACCTGACCTTTCGGGCAGTTGGGCCGGCTGGGCATGTCGTCACCGCCACCACCACCGTTGGCCAGGGCGAGGGAGCCGGACAACGCAACGGTCAGCAACAGCGGGGTCATCAGAACGGCAACACGAATATTCATGGGCTTTGCTCCAGAGGTTCATGCGTTTCAGATCAGGTCGCGCCCCGTCAGGCGCAATGCAAGGTCGATGTGATGTGAACACCGCAGCATGAAAAATTATTCGTTGTGGGAGTGAGCCTGCTCGCGATAACGGAGTGTCATTCAACGTTGATGTCGACGGATACACCGCTATCGCGAGCAGGTCGGATCGCCGCACCGTCGCTCCCACATTGCAGTATCAGCCCAGCAAACGAATAGGAGCCCCCGCCGCCCAGGCCTGGATATTCTCGATCATTTGCGAGAAAAACAGCTGGTAGTTCTGTTGGCTCACGTACCCGATATGGGGGGTTGCCAGCACGTTATCCAGGGTCCGGAACGGATGGTGCGCAGGGAGCGGCTCCTGCTCGAAGACGTCCAGTGCGGCACCGGCCAGCCGTTGTTTCTGCAGTGCCTTGATCAGTGCCGCTTCATCGACAATCGGTCCGCGAGCGGTGTTCACCAGCAGCGCCGTGGGTTTCATCCAGCCAAGCGCCTGTGCATCCACCAGGCCCCGACTGCGGTCGCTGAGCACCAGGTGCACCGACAGCACGTCGGCCTGTTCGAACAGTTCCTGCTTGTTGACATGGGTCACACCGACTTGCGCCGCACGTTCGGCCGTGAGGTTTTCACTCCAGGCGATCACGCGCATGCCGAACACCTGACCGAATTGTGCGACGCGCTGGCCGATGCTGCCCAGGCCGAGGATGGCCAGCGTCTTGCCGTGCAGGTCACCGCCCAGGCCTTGTTGCCACTGACCGGCACGCAGGGCATTGGCTTCGACCACCAGGTTGCGGGTTGCGGCCATGATCAGCGCCCAGGTCAGCTCCGGTGCGGCGTGTTTGTAGCTGTCGGTGCCGCAGACCTGAATGCCCAGCGCAGCGGCGGTTTTCAGGTCCAGGGCGGCGTTGCGCATGCCGCCGGTCACCAGCAGTTTGAGTTTCGGCAGGCGGCGCAGCAGGTCTTCATCGAAACGGGTGCGTTCGCGCATCACGCAGATCATCTCGAACCCGGCCAGGCGCTCGGCCAGGGATGGGTTATCGGTGGGGTAGTCATGGAGAAAACTCACCTGGCCGACGCAGTCCAGCGCCGACCAGTCCACCACATCCCGCGCCACATCCTGCCAATCATCAAGCACTGCAATCTGCACGGGCATCAGCCTTTCCTCTTCAACGCACGGGGTTGGTCTTGTTCAGCCAGGCGAGCAGGGCCTGGTGGAATTCTGCCGGTTCTTCCATCTGTGGCGCGTGGCCCATGCCAGGGAATTCGACCAGCGTGGACTGGGGAATCAGCTTGGCCACCTGTTTGCCGAGGACCTCGTAGTGCCCGAGCTTCGCCTTGACTTCGGGGGCGGCGATGTCACTGCCGATGGCGGTGGTGTCGGACGTTCCGATCAACAGCAGGGTCGGCACTTTCAGGTCCTTGAATTCGTAGTACACCGGTTGGGTGAAGATCATGTCGTAGATCAGCGCCGAGTTCCACGCGACTTGCGTATGCCCCGGACCTTTGTTCAGGCCGGCGAGCATGTCGACCCAGCGATCGAATTCCGGCTTCCAGCGGCCACCGTAATAGGTGTTGCGCTCGTAGGTGCGGATCCCGTCGGCGCTGAGTTTGAGTTCGCGTTCGTACCATTGGTCAACGGTGCGATAGGGCACACCGAGGGCTTTCCAGTCTTCCAGGCCAATGGGGTTGACCAGCGCCAGTTGCTCGACCTGTTCGGGGTATAGCAAGGCATAGCGGGTGGCGAGCATGCCGCCGGTGGAGTGCCCCAGCAGGGTGGCTTTCTGGATGCCCAGGGCCTTGAGCAATTGTTGGGTGTTCGTCGCCAGTTGCTGGAAGCTGTACTGATAGTGCGCCGGTTTGCTGGAGGTGCAGAAGCCGATCTGGTCCGGGGCGATGACCCGATAGCCGGCGTCGCTGAGGGCTTTGATCGAGGTCTCCCAGGTGGCACCGCAGAAATTCTTGCCGTGCATCAACACCACGCTGCGACCATTGGCCTTGCCGTGGGCGGCGACGTCCATGTAACCCATTTGCAGGGACTGGCCCTGGGATTCGAAGGCGAAGTGCTTGAGGGTGTAGGGGTAGTCGAAACCTTGCAATTGGGGGCCGTATGCCGGTCCTTCGGCGTGGGCTATGGCGGGCAGGGCGGCGGTCAGCAGCAGGCCGGGTAACCAGCGGGTGAGGGGACGCGACATGGGAGAGCTCCATATGATAGCCGCCGATGCTGGACCGGCTCGATTAGGGCGATATTAAACACAGGCAATCGCCACCCTCGATGGTTCACCCCATCCAGCCCAGAGTCGCCATGGCCAGCACGCCGTAGCGGGCGCCTTTGGCCAGGGTGACGATCAGCAGGAAGCGCCCCAGCGGTTCGCGCATGACCCCGGCGACCAGCGTCAGCGGATCGCCGATCACCGGCAGCCAGCTGAGCAGCAATGACCAGTGGCCAAAGCGTTGGTAATGCCGCCGGGCTTTTTCCAGGTGTCGGGGGCCGACCGGAAACCAGCGCCGGTCGCGGAACCGCTCGATCCCGCGCCCCAGCCACCAGTTAAGCAGTGACCCAAGAACGTTGCCGAATGTTGCCACTGCCAGCAGTGCCCAGTGCCAATACCGATCGCTGAGCAACAGGCCCACCAGCACGGCTTCGGATTGCAGCGGCAGCAGCGTGGCGGCACCGAATGCCGCGAAAAACAGCCCGAGGTACGCGCCGGACATCAATGGGCGGGGTAATCCGCAACTACCACGTCAGTGCCATCCTTTTTCAGGCCAATGACCTGATAGGCATCGCTCATGCCGTCCATTTCCATGCCGGGCGAACCCATGGGCATGCCGGGGGCGGCGACGCCCAACAGATCGTCGCGCTTGCTCAGGGCCAGGACCTGGTCGGCCGGGACATGACCTTCGACGAATTTGCCGTTGATCAACGCGGTGTGGCACGACGCCAGGCGCGGCGGCACACCGTGCTGTTGCTTGAACTCACTCATGTTGGCTTCGACGTGGTCTTCGACCTTGAAACCATTGGCCTGCAGATGAGTGATCCATTTTTTGCAGCAGCCACAGTTGGCGTCGCGATGCACCTCGATCGGGATGAGGTCGGCGGCCTGGGCCAGGGAGGACATGAGCAGGGCGCTCAGGGCGATCAGACGCAGAGGGTTTCGCATGGGATTCGTCTCGGCTAACGGGCGAAAAAAACGCATTTTGACCCTTTTTACTTGTCGGGCATTCAAGGAGTGTTTCTAATTGCTACAAAAAACCGCTGTTAGATGATGGTAGATCATCGCTGTCAGGCAGATGAGGGGCACATTACAAAAACGTCAGGTTGAAATGCCGAGGGTAAGTATCGGTGTTGATGAAAGCCAACTAGTCGCTATGTAAGAAAAGTCTGAAGGACCATTCTTCAAAGTGCGAATATCTAACAAACGATAAGTTTTACAGCATGTATCTGAATTGTACGAGAATTGTTAAAACTCCGAATTAAGGTTTGGTGGCTTCAAGTGCTCCGGCCGATACTCCCGACCTCCTAACTTGGTCAAGCAAGGAGTTCTCAATGACTATCGGTTATACCGGCGCCTGGACTGCGAAAGCGGGCTTGTTGGTTCGAGATACCGCCAGCAGATCAAAGTCTGTTCCCCAGAGCGTCAAGGTCAGGCAGATGCTTGACCTGGTGGGCAACAATCCAGTCGAACTGGATACAGTCAAGATGGACAAGATGAAATTGCGCAAGCAGATGAAGGGTTTTGATCCTACTGATATTTCAGTCAAATCCATGGGCAGTCTCAGTGTCTTTCTGAAAGAGCGTGGCCTGATCAGCGATGTGACGGCGGTCACGCTGAGCAATGCCGGTGACAAGTTCGACCGGTTTGGTATCAAGGATCCTGACGCGAAGTTCAATGCGCTGGAATATTTCGCCACGCAACTGGAGAACATCCAGAACAACAATCTGAAGGGTAACAAGTACGCCAACTACCTGATTCCCGAGTTCAAAAAAGCGATCTACGTGCTGCAAAACCTGGAAACTTACGGCAAGAACAACGGCCCCATGGTGAGGCCCGGCAGTGTTCTCTCGGAAGAGGCCTGACGCCGTGTTGCCCGGCCCGCCCTAATGCCAGTCAGTTAAGGGATCGACCAGCGCTGATTAACCTGTGGCGAGGGAGCTTGCTCCCGCCGGGCAGCGCAGCGGCCCCAACAAATGGGCCTGCTGCGCAGTCCAGCGGGAGCAAGCTCCCTCGCCACGGGTTCAGTGTCTCGGCTTAACTGATCGGCATTACGGCCCGCCCGGTTCATTGAGCGGGCCGGCGACCCTTACCGGTCGAGCAGTTTCATGACCTCTTCCGGATAACGCAGGCCTGCGGTGGCATTCGCCGGAAAGATCGCTTCCAGCGCGTGCAGTTCTTCGGCGTTCAGCGTCACCTCCAGAGCAGCCACGTTTTCTTCCAGATATTTACGTTGCTTGGTGCCCGGAATCGGAATCAGGTAATCACCCTGGGCCAGCACCCACGCCAGCGCCAGTTGCCCCGCCGTCACGCCTTTCTCTGCCGCCAGCGCTTGTACCTGTTGCACCAGTAGCAGGTTTTTCGCGAAGTTTTCGCCCTGGAATCGCGGGCTGAAGCGGCGGTAGTCATCCGCCGCGAAATCATCCGGACTTTTCAACGCGCCGGTCAGAAAGCCTCGGCCCAACGGGCTATAAGGCACAAAGGCGACGCCAAGGCGCTGGCAGGCCGCCAGGCAACCGTTTTCCTCCTGGTCACGGCTCCACAATGAATATTCACTTTGCAACGCACTGATCGGATGAACCTTGTGTGCCCGTTCCAGGGTCGCCACCGATGCCTCGCTCAATCCCAGGTAACGCACCTTGCCGGCACTGACCAGTTCGGCCATGGCGCCGACGGTTTCCTCGATAGCCACCTGTGGGTCGATTCGGTGCTGGTAATACAGGTCCAGAGTGTCCACGCCGAGGCGTTTCAAGCTGCCATCGATGGACTGGCGAATGTATTCCGGCCGACCGTTGACGCCCCGGGCGGTGGGGTTGGCCGGGTCGCGGACGATCCCGAACTTGCTGGCCAGGAACACTTGATCGCGCTTGCCGGCAATGGCCTTGCCAATCAGTTCTTCATTGGTGTGCGGGCCGTACATATCGGCGGTATCGAGCAGGTTGACGCCCAGTTCCAGCGCGCGATGCAGGGTGGCCGTGGCTTCGCGGGTGTCCGTGCCGGTGGTGTAGAAGTCGGTCATGCCCATGCAGCCCAGGCCGATGGCCGACACCTGCGGACCGTTTTTTCCCAATTGACGTGTGTGCATGAAATCAGCTCCCTGTGAAGTGAGTCGCTATTGTTCGCCTCGACAGAAACAAGATAAACCGGCTAAAACGGCTATCACTATTCGTTAAATCTAAACAATCTGCCGGTGGAGCCAGCAATGGACCGTTTCAACGCCATGCGCGTCTTTACCCGAATCGTCGAACTCGGTGGCTTTGCCAGGGCCGCCGACAGCCTGCAATTGCCCCGGGCCTCGGTGACTATCCTGATCAAGCAACTGGAGGCACATCTGGGGGTGCAACTGCTGCAACGCACCACGCGGCAGATCAGCCTGACGCTCGACGGTGCGGCCTATTACCCGCGTTGCGTGCGCTTGCTGGCGGATCTTGAAGAGACCGAAGCGGTGTTCAGCGCGGCGCGTCACAATCCCAAGGGCTTGTTGCGGGTGGACATGCCGGCGGGAGTGGGGCGTCTGGTGGTGATTCCGGCGCTGCCGCAATTCACGGCCCGTTATCCCTTGATCGAGCTGGAAATAGGTTTGAATGACCGGCCGGTGGACCTGATTCGCGAAGGTGTCGATTGTGTGTTGCGCGGAGGCTCGCCGCTGGACGATTCGTTGGTCGCACGGCCGCTGGTGATGATGGATCAGGTGACCTGTGCCAGTCCTGACTATCTGCAGCGGCACGGAACGCCCCATACCTTGGACGACCTGGACGGGCACCGGATGGTCGAGTACATCTCCAGCAACGCAAAACGCTATGGGCTGGAGTTTGTCGTGGATGGCCAGGTGCAGTCGGTCGATCTGCCCAAGCAGGTGGCGGTCAACAGTGCCGATGGTTATCTGGCAGCGTGCGAGGCGGGGTATGGCCTGGTGCAGACGCCGTACTATCACGTGGCGCGGCAACTGCAGGAGGGGCGATTGCGTGAAGTGCTTGGGGAAGTGCCGCCACCGGGCATGCCGATGACGGCGCTTTATCCGCCGCACCGCCAGTTATCCCGGCGTGTGCGTGTGTTTGTCGATTGGCTGGTTGAGTTGTGTGCCCAGCCCGGCAATGACTTCTATCGAAAGGATTCAGGACGTTGAATAGCTGTTAACGATGTTGGTAGTAACCCGGTCCGCGATGGTCGTAGTGGTGATGGTGGTGCCAGCCCCCGTAGGGGTAAACAATGCAACCGCTCAAGGTCAGGATGGCCAGCAGAGGCATCAGCAATGTGATTCGTCGCAACATGTGAAAGTCCTCATGGTTATCGCCGTTATGAAGCCAAAACTCTTCATCGGCTGTAACATGAGACCCCCGCTCGTAGTTGTTTATCCCCGAAACAGGGTAGGCACTTGGCATGCGTATCGATACAAACCGGATACATTTTCAGATTCAGGAACCTGCAATGACTCAGTCGCAACGTTTGAAATACTCGATTCTGATCTCCCTGGTGGTGCTGGGGATCATGTTTGGCCTTTCCTGGTTGCAGAACACCGGCGTCATCAGTGAAAAAATGTTCCAGTACATCGCCATAGGCGTGGCGGTGATCGTGGTGGTCGTCAATGGCGTGATGCGCCGCAAGGTCAAGCCCTGATCATTCGATCATTGGTTGCGCAGAATGGCAGCAGCCTGGGGATGCAGGCTGTAGCTTTTGTCGGGGTTGAGGACAATCACGCCCTCGCTGCACAAGCGCTTGAGCACTTCACGCACGCTTAGAAACGACAAGGGAATGTCCAGCTCCAGCAATTGGCTGTGCACGCCGCGCACGCCAAGGCTGCGGTCGCTTTCGGCGGCCGTCAGCAGGGCATCGATGACTTTCAGGCGGATCAGGCTGGTGCGCAGGCCAAAGCTTTTGAGCAGGATCCTGATCCGCTCGTTGCGGTGGCGATCGGTACGCGGCTCGAATACGCCGACTCCCATGGAAGTACCCTTTGGCGCATTGCTACCGTCCGTTGGCAGTTGCGAGTTGTACATTGCAAAACTCCTTTTCAGAGCCTGATCAGGAAAAAGTGGGCGCTCTTGCAAGACTAGACGCATGAGCAGTGCAAATCATGAAGGCTCGAATGTAGAAAATTTGTCGCCACCGTGTGATCAACCTGTCAGTCCACGCGCCGATGGGCGGTGAAACCCTAAATTTTGGTTCTTCACGCAATCCCGGGGAACACCGATACCTGTAGGAGCTGCGCTCGACCTCGTTGTTTGGTGGTGCACGCGCTCCCCTGTAGGAGGGGCCGCCTCGTCTTCGACGCCGCGCTGTCGCGCAGCAAACTGAGGGAGCTAGAGTTGAAGAGCGTGCGCGGGGCAGAGACCGTCATTAGCACTGGTGTGACAGCACCCGAGTAGGAGAG